>JASEFT010000133.1 GCA_030018475.1 Candidatus Thermoplasmatota archaeon | reverse complement strand
AAAAAGGCTTATGAAGACGATTTAGTCGATTCGTTCTTTATCAATTTAGAAAATGTGGACGAATATCTTTCTATGGGATGGGGAAAAAATTTTAGCCGCCTCAAAAACGATGTCCACTATCAATTCATAGATGATACCATAAACTGCATGGAATGGTGGGCTTGCTTTCAGCCTGAAAAGAAAGTGAAGACTAAGCCTTTTAAACCGTTAGAAACAAAATCGAAGCGTAAAAAGATAGGAAGAAATGATCCTTGTCCTTGTGGAAGTGGGAAGAAATATAAAAAATGCTGTGGATCGATCGAGAACCGTTAAATTGGTGTGTAATATGGATAATAGAATAGATAAAATTCGCACAGTGCAACTCTTCGCAACCCTTCGGGTTGCTCGCCCTCGCTATCGCTCCGGTCACTTAGCAGGCGTATATACGCTGGGGCTGAACGCCCCGGCCCTTCGGGACATTGCCTTCGGCAACGTCATATATGCTGGAGCCGTTATCGGAAATGCACCT
>JASEFT010000132.1 GCA_030018475.1 Candidatus Thermoplasmatota archaeon | reverse complement strand
ACGTGGTTTAAGCATCAAAATGTTTCCGAGACTGTATTTTAGCTAATCCTAAGCTGAGTCTGATTTGGTTTTTTGAGAAAAAATTTGTATTCAAAGAAAGTTCACACTAAAACTTTTGTTCCAATGATGGCGTAAGAAACGCCAGGAAAAGTGTCTATCAAGATGGGCGTATCAGCATTGGGCTTAACATTAGAACTTCACTTATTCTGTAGTCAGCATAGAACCGCAGTGTTCTTTTAATTTCTAACAACGGCAGTAAACTGTTATGCATAATTCTGAACAGTGCAATCAAGAGATAGGCAATCAGCATGCTAAATATCTGTATCAAAACTGCATTAAGGCTCTTACCCACGAAATGTTCTATTTTTAGATTTGATTTGTAATCTTTATTGAACACTTCCGAATCCCATGACTCAGTGACTTTGTATATTCAGTATACAAATTTCTCGTGCAAGACTTTTTATTCTTAGAACGTCTTTTACTCTTGCGGCTATTCTTAGCTGCCCCATTCCCCTCTAACATAATAATCTAAATGT
>JASEFT010000131.1 GCA_030018475.1 Candidatus Thermoplasmatota archaeon | reverse complement strand
CCTGTGCCGCTCCGCATCTTTCATAAGCCTCTGAAACTCAGGTCTTGAGTTAATATCTGCGCCGCTCTTCGCCTCGTCATTGTAGTGCGCTGCAACTTTATGCTTTGCAAACTTGCAGTATCTTTCAATCTGCTCGAGCTGCAGCTCTGTGCTTCTAGCCTTCGCCTGCGCCTCCGTGCTGCACCTTGTATAAATAGCTACTCTCATTTTAGACACCGTCTAATATTCAGAATATAGATATACACATTAGTGAATATAAAGATTTCTCTTTTTAGACGTCTATTAAGTTCAAACTTTTCGAATGCCCCGTAACGAACTGATTGTTCACTATTTTGCTTCTTTTAGTTTCTTTCTTCTTTTCACAACTACAGTAAGAGATGCTGCCAATATTACTATAATTGCCGCGATGCCTACGTAAAGGAACCAATTAACAGGCGCAGGCGCTTCTGCTAATTTCTCAGCCATTGGCGCGAAGATAGTTAGCTCGGTTACATTTGCCCAGACGATATTGTTTTCCGTATCTACACCTGTATTATTACAGAGCTTCCATTCTGTGC
>JASEFT010000130.1 GCA_030018475.1 Candidatus Thermoplasmatota archaeon | reverse complement strand
TTTAATCTAGCAGATTCCTTTCTTCTTCTCTTTTTTAGAAATGCAGCGGGGCATTTTTTCACCTTTACTTAAACTCTAATTACGAATACTTAAATTATTGCTTTACTCTGAGCTTTATGTCAAGCGCCTTCTCTAGCTTTCTAATAAGTTCGTCGTCGGGTATCATTACTCTTGCCTCTAATTTTGTAATTACAGTTCTGCGCTCGTTAATCAATTTACCTAATTGCTCAGGAGTTAAGCCAGCTTTAAGTCTTGCCTTCCTTATTCTCTCTCCGTAATCGTCAACAAGTTCGTAACCGATTTCTGCAAAAATATTTTTCTCTTCAAGAAATTTTTTTCTTTTTTCCAATCTTTCCGCAAGCTCCGCACTTGTAATTTTAGGCTGAATTGCAGCTGAAGCTGTGCCAAATTTAGCGCATTTCTGGCACACTGAGAGTAAAGAGCCTTCAATTACAACTCTAACTAAGTTTTTATCTACTTTGCCACAAAGCTCGCATTCCATTTTCCCTGAAGCCCTTTTCTTTTTAGAAAAAAGAAAAGCCCTTCACGGGAAAAGA
>JASEFT010000129.1 GCA_030018475.1 Candidatus Thermoplasmatota archaeon | reverse complement strand
ATTTAGATGACATCTTAATCAACGGCACTTACAACGGCTTAATTCCTCAGTCGCCAAGTTTTAGCTTCTATGCAAAAGCTTACAGGGACTCTACAAACATAACAGACGTTTACATTCATCTCTATTCCACGCTCCTTGAGCCGATACCGAATGTGGTTGACGAGATAAAGCTCAAGCTCTTAGATAAAAACAACAATACGATAGCTACGAAAACATACTCAAACGCAGCTGTAGAATTTGGAGATGTTATTCATTTCCATGGATACATGAACTGTACATATGTTAATGCAAGTGTGAACATTAAACGTTGTTTTCGAAAAGCAACAAATAAATAGGAGCTGAGTGATATGATTATATCAATGAACGAAGAAGTGCTTGTAACCGGAATAGGACTTACAATAGCAGTAATCACATTAGGTCTTACCATCTACCTTACCAACAAGAGCACTCAAAAAATTTTAGACCGAATAGCACACGCAATTCACGGCATCACGCACCTTACCGAGAAGGTAGCCTCGCATTCAGAAGTAGACTTTGAGCTTGGGGGAGTAAAAATAGCT
>JASEFT010000128.1 GCA_030018475.1 Candidatus Thermoplasmatota archaeon | reverse complement strand
TACAGAGCTGTTGATAATGCAGGCATAGAAGAGGCTGTGAAAAATGTAACTATAAGAATAGACAAGACAGCACCTACTATAGAGAATCCTTTGCCCACGCCTGGAAGTTATGTGACTACAACTGCCAGACCAACTATAAGTGTCACTGTGTCAGATAATGTTTCCGGCATAAGCGTTTATAAGATGTACGTTATGGGCAGTCCTGTAGCGGCAACTTTAGTAGGCAGCACGCTATCTTACACACCAGCAACAGATTTAGCTGAAGGTGCTGTTTCTGTAAAAGTAGAAGTCAAGGACTATGCAGGCATTGTTGAAACTTTAGAATGGTCGTTTACAATAGAGATACCACTGCCGCCACAGCCTGAAGGAACTATGGTGATAAATGACGATGCACCTTATACTAACACTCTAACAGTCACTCTAACTTTAAACGTCACAAATGCTATCGAAATGTGCTTCAGTAATGACGGTATAATCTACAGTTCGTGGGAAGCTTATAACGCTACCAAAGTCTGGATTCTTACTGCAGGTGATGCTCCTAAAACAGTATATGCACAACTAAGAAATGTAGCT
>JASEFT010000127.1 GCA_030018475.1 Candidatus Thermoplasmatota archaeon | reverse complement strand
TCCAAGCACGATTTCTGCAAGGTTCAGGGAGATGGGTGTGGAGATAAGGAAACTGTAGCATCGTATTGTCGTTCCCAGACAAGTTTTATATCAAGACAGAACATTTTATTACTCGGCAAGGAAAATGAAGAGGATAATAGCAGTTTGGCTCGTAGTGATGATGCCTGTGGGTGGGATGATCGGGGTGGCGAACCTATCAATGGCCGCGGAGGCAGATAACGGAGATGCTGAGATAAGATCTGCGGCTCAGTCTAAATCTGGGCTTACAGCACATGGTCCTATCTATATTGATGGCAACGATAATTTCATAGCTGCAAACGGTGTGAGCAATCCAGAAGCGACAGGCACGGAGAGCGACCCATACATCATAGAAAACTGGGATATAAATGCGAGCAGTGCAAATGGGATTGAGATAAGAAATACTGATGTTTATTTCATTATAAGAAACTGCACGATTCATGATGGCAAAAGCAGCTATAAATACCTTACAAGAAGCTATAAAGAATTATCGTAAAAAAACAATGAACAAATCAGGATGGTAAACGACCATGACTGACTACTCAAAAGCCCAGTC
>JASEFT010000126.1 GCA_030018475.1 Candidatus Thermoplasmatota archaeon | reverse complement strand
CTGGAGTAAAATGATATCGGTTTTATCATACTTATTCCATATCTGCTTTCTTCTGTTTCCATTATTATCGTCACCTATGACTTTGATTATGTCTGATATAAATATATCTCACCGTCATTTCATATAACGGCTCCAGCATATACGACGTTGACGAAGGCAATGTCCCGAAGGGCAAGGGTGTAAGCCCGCAGCGTATATGCTGTGTTATCTGACGTTCGGCACGAATCATGTTTCTATCCCGTATATCCACACATCCCGACTCGTGGGGAATTATGCTTACGAGCACACTTATCGCAAAGCCACCCCTTACCTGACCAGATGCATTCACTGCACACTTGTGTGGCAATCTTCCCACACACATCACATGTTATCAAAGGTGGGTCATTTCTTGCTAGTAGACGAATCGTTTCGTCTACAATTTTTCCTTCGCGTTCTGCCACGACCTTCAATGCAAGCTCAGTTGTGGTCCCGAAATCGTACTCATAACGGAACTTCAGCCCCGGGGTGAGCACTCTACCCAAATGAATATCCATGTCCCTCCCACCAGGAACAAAACCTATACCTACCCACATTGAATCTATCCCTGCAC
>JASEFT010000125.1 GCA_030018475.1 Candidatus Thermoplasmatota archaeon | reverse complement strand
GATACATCTTGGCATAAATGGCTACCTGATATAGATCAGTATTTTGGACTTATCCTCATTATAGATGACCATTCAAGAAAATTCCTTGACGGGAAGTTAGTTAAAGGGGATACTACCTGGAACAATATGCTTGCATTAAGGAGAGTAGTAGAGAAATATGGAGTATTTCGGGCTCTTTATACAGATAACGACTCTAAATTCAAGTACAACAAGAGGAACTTTTCGCTTTACTTTGATTATCATAAAGACCCTGATGAAGTCCATACCCAGATAGACATGGCATTGAGTAAACTCAGGATACTATTGCTTCATACACCTCCACATGATGCACCCAGTAAGGGCAAAGTGGAGAGACCATTCCGTATGTTTCAGGATAGGCTGATAAAAGAGTTTAGGGCTAACAATATAAGGACTCTTTCTGAGGCAAATGAATGGCTAAGGAAGCGGATAGAGTGGTGGAATGATAATCATAAGCATTGGGTTACCGAGGAAACACCCAACGAGAGATTTAAGAAAGAATCTTGTTTTCAGCCTGTCCCTTATGGGGTGAGTTTGGATGATGTTTTCTGTCTGAGGGTGAAAAGGACGGT
>JASEFT010000124.1 GCA_030018475.1 Candidatus Thermoplasmatota archaeon | reverse complement strand
AGGTATAGCCAAAGTTAACGAGGTAGTATGCAAAGGCTGCGGCGCTTGCGTAGCAACTTGCCCCAATGTAGCTATTGACCAATACGGATTTAGAGACAGGCAAATAATTTCAACGGTAGATTCATGCTGGGCTGAGTGATTTGTATGATAAAAATAGGAGCTAAAAAACTAGAAAATCCAATTTTAGCGAAAGTAGAAGAGCTCAGCGGTCAAAATCTATTCACATGCTATTTTTGCGGTACATGCTCTGCAAGCTGTCCTTTCAGCTTAGCTATGGATATTGCTCCTGATAAGGTCATTCGCTACTTGCAGTTTGGCAAATCAGAAATATTGAGCGCGAAAACTCCTTGGGTATGTTCTGCATGCTTTACATGCGCAGTACGTTGCCCGCGCAACTTAGATATTGCAAAAATAATGGAAGCGCTGAGATTGCTAAAAATCAGAAAGAATATAGATATAACAAAGTTGGAAAGCCTATCTGACGAAGAGCTTGAAGAGTTACCGCAATTAGCGCTTGTAAGTAATTTCAGGAAGAAAACAGGCTAAAAGAAGCCTTTCTTTCTCTTTTCGGAAAAGAGAAAGAAACTCTTCAGGGAAAGAA
>JASEFT010000123.1 GCA_030018475.1 Candidatus Thermoplasmatota archaeon | reverse complement strand
AAGAAGAATTTTTGAATGAAGTTGAAAGAGTAATTAAAGAGCAACTATCTGGATAAAGGTCATAGAAAGATTTGTATGAAGCAATCTTCGGTTATTTCAAAGTTGTGTTTGAAGAGAGAATAGTGCCTATTGGAAAAAGGCGTAAATAACCATACAAACCCGAAATAGTTGTTTAAATTAGTAATCTTAACACCAAGTTATTGCCTTATTCCTAATAACAAGCGTATTTTTAGAATGTTCAAGTGATTGTACCATGTGGGTTGGTGCTACTACAATCTAAACTATTCCTGATATCAGCCGCTCAGATGCGCCTTTATCTGAGCAGGGATTTTATTCCTCTGATAGATTTACCAAGAAATTTTCCAATTAAAGCAAACAGCAACATTGCTATACACCCAAGATATGCATAACAAGTTACCGCTCTAATTCCTCTTACTCTGAGCTTCTTCAGATGCAGAAAATTTTTCAATCTGGAATTTAGTCTTTCAATAGCTGTTCTTTTCTTATACCTCTCACGCCATTCTTTAGAGTAGTAAGGCTTAATCCTTTTGTTGCTTCTAAGATTTGCTTTTATATAGGCTCTTCCAAAACCTTCTGCAGCGGCTGTATTTCTAACC
>JASEFT010000122.1 GCA_030018475.1 Candidatus Thermoplasmatota archaeon | reverse complement strand
GAGTATGTGAAAGGACAAAAAGAGTTGCATCAGACCACACTAAAGCAGTTCGCAGCCTAGGAAACCACACCGTTTACGGTGTGGAGGATGTCATTAAAAACCAGTAACCTGATTAATATAAACAGGCGAGACAAATATCACTCCATCCGAGCTTAGTATTTCTTTTTTAATCGCGGGCGCATCATCCTTTATCGCGCAGAACTCTTCGCCCTTTGCCATGCAATCACCGCAACCACGACAGAATTCCAAATTAATTTCTTTGAGGAATAGATATTTAAATTCAACATCCCCCAAACCCTTCAACTTTTTTTTCCGACTAGCTTGGTTATTTGATAACTATCACCCTTACGCAGACTTCCCATTATGGCTAATAGTTTCATCTTTAATTACCTCCTTTTAAATAATTTCATTTTCCTCACCTGATTCGGTAGTTCTTTCGCCTGACTTTTCGAGCATATTGGAGTCCAGCTTTGCTAGATTTGGGCGGAGTGCCGAAGTCCTGCTAGATGAAATCCATAAAACTTATAGGATTTATTTTTTCAATCTTTGAGAGATACTTATCTACTTCTATTTTAAACTCAGAATAAATGTCAGAGATGTTGTCCATTAAAGGCTTTAATTTTCC
>JASEFT010000121.1 GCA_030018475.1 Candidatus Thermoplasmatota archaeon | reverse complement strand
CCTGTAAATGTATCAATGACTAAAATAGGGGTAACAAATAATTATTATTACAACACAACTTATTCTGTTAAAGGCGTCTATTATTATTACATTTGGGCAAATGATACAAGTAACAACCAGAATAAATCTGCAGCATATCAGTTTGAAATAGATATCACGCTACCAATAATTTCAGAAGTTCAAGCAACACCATCGGTTCAAACTCAAAGAGGATATGTAAACATCACTTGCATAGTTACAGATAATGTTGCCGTTGATACTGTAAAAGTCAACATTATAGGGCCTACAGATTTTACACCAGTAAATATTACAATGAATCAAATACCCAACACAAATAACTATTACTATAATACAACCTACCAGATCGGAGGCCTGTATTCTTATTATATATGGGCAAACGATACAAGCGCTAACAAAAACATACCCATAGAATATTATTTCACTATAATGATAGCAAAGACAGAAACTATTGATGGTAAAGAAGTTAATGTAATTTGTATTGGAAACGGAACAGTAAACATAATAAGAGTGGAACAGCCACAAACCCCACCCAAAAATCTACAATTTATTATATGTATTAATGTCACCGTCACAGGAACAATCACTTATGTAAATATCACAATAGGATACAACGAAAGCGATGTTGCTGGC
>JASEFT010000120.1 GCA_030018475.1 Candidatus Thermoplasmatota archaeon | reverse complement strand
TCAGCAGCTACTTTAGCGCATGTAGAGCCTGCAGGGCCTGCGCCTACGACTACAACATCATATTGCATCATTTTTATCCTCCCTGCAACACTACCCAAGCCATGGCACTCGCTGTAACATCGGAGATTATATAAAAACAGACATTCTCCCCGGTATCAAAAGGCCCAGTAATTATAAAAAAATCCCCTCCTGAGAGTTCTCCGCTATCGTCATGGTCATAAAATCTTACCCTGCTACTTGAATTGTTTAGAATTTCTACGGCCTTGCCTGACAGAAGAACGTTTCCATTTGCGATGAGTTTCCACGAAACATTTTCTATAGAAAGACACATGCGACGATATTTCCCGTCTCCTTGAATATCAAGTATGGTAACTGTATAGTTATCATCACTTTTTTTTACATTAACTTGCATGGCAGGAGCGGTGATATAATTATTTATCCGGGTTATAGTCCCGAAGTATAAGACCACAAAGGCTATCACAATAGCCATAACCAGGATAATTATAATAGTTTGAGATTGGAAACCCATTACCGTTTTTTTCTTAAACTTTTTCAGCATAAATCGCACCTACCGGACATACTTTTTCGCACAGACCGCATTCAACGCAGAGCTCTTCATCGAACACAGGATAAGTTTCTTCTAAAAATATAGCGTTC
>JASEFT010000119.1 GCA_030018475.1 Candidatus Thermoplasmatota archaeon | reverse complement strand
CTAATTACTGAACGGTAAAAGAAACAATATTTTAGTAAACCTTCGGAAGTACTGATGCTAACGAAAATATTTAATACCCCCAAATCCATATCATTCCGTAAAACTGAAAAAGGTGAGCGAAGGAAATGAGCTTGAGAAAAGAAAATGATAAAGTAGTAGTGACGAAATTTGCAGTGGTGAGCTTGATAGCGCTTTTGGTATGCACAGCGCTTGCAGTATCTACAGCTCTACCAGAAGAGCAAGAAAAGGGCGTAAGAGTAGATGTCCAGACCCTTCTAACAGCGTGCTTCCATGACGAGACGACAGGTGCAAGAGCTTACTATATAAACAGCACAGGCGTAAAAGGATATACTGTGTACTGGACTACAAAGTCGGATACCAAGCCTATTTATAGAGGAAGCGACCAAGGCACTGGTGGAGAAACATACTATTCTGTTGGAGCAAAAGCATCGTCACTTTACTATAATATGGCAAATGCCTATCCAGATCCTAATGGCTGGCTGTATGGCAGTCAGGCAACATTTATATATGAAAATGCAACAGGATACATTGGCTGGACTTATACGAAAAACTCAGGAAATTTAGATCCCCAGAGGCTAGACCGAGTATATGTAGCAAAAATACCAGCTCCTACAGCTACTGTTTCAGGCTCTAATGTTAATG
>JASEFT010000118.1 GCA_030018475.1 Candidatus Thermoplasmatota archaeon | reverse complement strand
ACACCGTAAACGGTGTGGTTTCCTAGGCTGCGAACTGCTTTAGAGATTTTCGCTATAGAACTGCCAATTTTGGATATTTAGGTCTTCAAATTTAATAAAAAATTGCTGTTTCTGGTAGTAAAAGCACTTTCTCAACCTACTTTAACAATGATCAGGTCATAAATGGAGTTAATATTAGCGCTACTCATATCATTAATAGGTGTTAAAATATAGCACTATATTTTGACAGCACCAGAAATAGCGAAATGATCGAATGAAGAGGAAAAAGCCGAATTTAGTTATTACTTAATCTCAAATTACCCAGTTGGTTTTTCTGGAGGTGCGCCTTTCTTTCTGCGTTTGATGCCTATACCTGTGGCAACAAGAGCAACCATGATTATTACAATTATTCCCATGTATAAAAGCCAGTTTACCGGCGGTGCTGCTACTACCTTCTCAGCCATTGGTGCAAATATTGTAAGCTCGGTTACATTTGCCCACACGATATTGTTTTCCGTATCTACACCTGTATTATTACAGAGCTTCCATTCTGTGCCTGTCCAGTAGTACATTTTGAGCGTAGCTTCATTTAAACCTTTAACATCCTCATCGCTGTATTCTATAGTGATGTTTACGTAAGTAAGCTTGCCCGTGATTGTAACTTCAATGCAAGTAATGTTTCGCAGATTTTCGGGTGGTGGTTGGG
>JASEFT010000117.1 GCA_030018475.1 Candidatus Thermoplasmatota archaeon | reverse complement strand
TTCAGGCATAAATTTTTAAAGTTCAAAGGCAGAAAGAATGGATTAATCAATGTAGCCAGAGTCTGAAAATGTTACAGATCTTAGTTGACTTTACAACATCAAAAATCTTTTAATCGGAAAAGGATATAGAAAAATGTTTCCTCTCATCGCTTCGGATATAAGTGTTCCTTCATTTTACGATCCAGAACGCCACCAGCATACTGAAAAGATTCTGAGCAATCGTAACTTCCTCCGCCCAAATTACAAAATAATCTCCCACATCCACGGGCGTCGCAGGCGGCTTGATATGTAATACGCCAGTTTCAAATTCGTTAGGTTTCAGCTCTTTCGTTGTATCTCCATTTGTCAGCCCATCTACATACCACTCATAGGTGTAGCCATAATTCCGACTAGGATGCGAAATTCCGACTTTGAGTTTCAGTTTGCTTTCCCCTTTGTTGGTGACTGTAAACTGCGCTTCATTCCACTGCCCTGCTTTGAGCAGTAAAGAACCAGGGCAATCTACAAAAGCTTCCGTGCTACCAACCTTAAACGGCATCTGAACATCTGCAAGTTTTTCGCCAGTATATCTATCAATCAGCCAGCCGTCTGTTGAGTCTTCTGCGCCTGCTGTATCAGGCAGAGGTCTTATACCCGACATTTCGCACATCGATGTTTTGAACCTTAGCTAAACCTTTATGAACAACGT
>JASEFT010000116.1 GCA_030018475.1 Candidatus Thermoplasmatota archaeon | reverse complement strand
AAAAAGAGTTCATGAAACAATGGAAGAAAAGTTTTCCAGGATAGAACCGGAGATGAGAGCCCCAGAACTGTCAACCGAACGCGTCGAACCAGAGTTTCTGGTGCCAATTATTGAAAATTTTGTTGAAACAGAACAGATTAGAAGGCTCAAAAACAGGGTTAAACTGTGGACAAAGGTCGGATACCCTCCCCACATAGTGGGACCAACGGGATGCGGAAAAACAACACTAGCGATGCAGGTGGCAAAAGAGATGGGAAGACCAGTGGTGTGGATAAATGGTGACGAACAAATGACAACAACGGATTTGATCGGGGGATACTCTGAGATGGAAACCGAGAGCGTAAGGGACAGGTTTGTTCACAACGTCTTGATAGCTAAGGACAGAACAAAATACAAATGGGTGGACAATCCGCTGACACTTGCATGCAAATATGGTTATACATTGGTTTACAACGAGTTCTCCAGAGCCAAGCCAGAAGCAAACAACGTTCTTTTGTCCGTGTTAGAGGAGCGCATCCTTGAACTTCCAACAATGTTCGGAGAAGAAAGGTACATCGATGTCCATCCTGATTTCAATATAATATTCACAAGCAACTCCATAGAATACGCGGGAGTGCATAGGCCTCAAGACGCCCTACTCGACAGAATGGTAGACATTTACATGGACTACTATGACTTCGACACCGAAGTAAAGATCGTTCAGGCACAC
>JASEFT010000115.1 GCA_030018475.1 Candidatus Thermoplasmatota archaeon | reverse complement strand
CAGTTGGCAAGCAGACTTTAACTCTATCAAAAGGCTGGAATTCTATAGGAAGGTTCAATGAAACTGCAATTTACGCAAGCGAGCTGGCGAAGAGCATAGAAAATTGTGCTGCAATTGGTTACTGGGACGAGGCTTTAGGAAGGTTTGTAGTCCATTTAGTATCTACAGGCTTGAGCGATTTCAAAATTGAGCCTGGAAATGGTTATTTGGTATACGTGACTCAAACTACTGCTTGGGAAAATAAATAATTTTAATACCCCTTACGTATATTCCAAGTCTGTGATTTGTAATGATGCCTACCGGTCAGCAAATACCTATATTAATACTAAAAGAAGGTACTAAAAGAGAAAGGGGTAGATCAGCCCAGCTTAATAATATTGCAGCTGCAAAAGCTATAGCAGATGCAGTTCGCAGCACTTTAGGGCCTAGAGGCATGGATAAAATGCTTGTAGATAGTATGGGCGATATAGTAATAACAAACGATGGGGTAACAATACTTAAAGAAATAGATGTAGAGCACCCAGCTGCTAAAATGCTCGTTGAGGTTGCTAAAACGCAAGACCAAGAATGCGGCGATGGTACTACAACAGCAGTAATAATAGCAGGCGAGCTTCTGAAAAAAGCTGAAGAGCTTTTAGCGCAAAACATTCATCCTACAGTTATCGCCTCTGGGTACCGTTTAGCCTCGCAAAAAGCATGCGAAATTTTAGATAAGCTTGCTGAAAAAGTTAGCTCTAAAGATGTTGAGACT
>JASEFT010000114.1 GCA_030018475.1 Candidatus Thermoplasmatota archaeon | reverse complement strand
GCACAAAAATATAGAGCTTCTAACTTACTCGGAAATTGCAGATGTAAAAGGGTATATGGGGAATTTCAAAGTTAAAGTTAGAAAGAAAGCGACATTTGTTGATTGGATAAAATGTAACGGCTGTGATGAGTGCACAAAACATTGTCCGGTAGAGCTGAAGGACGAGTTTAACGCAAGGCTTAGCAATAGAAAGGCTATCTACAGACCTTTTCCTCAAGCAATACCGAATAAATTTACAATTGACAAAAAAGGCATTTCGCCTTGCAGGAACGCATGTCCTGCAGGAGTTAACGCGCAAGGCTATACTGCGCTAATTTCGCAAGGCAAATTCAAAGAAGCGCTTGCATTGATAAGAGAGAAAAATCCGTTTCCTGGAATTTGCGGCCGCGTGTGCCATCATCCATGCGAAGAGGAATGCAATCGTAAAGAGCTTGACGAGCCGATTGCAATTGCAGCATTGAAAAGATTCGTTGCAGATTACGAACTGAAATTAAAACAGCAAACAGCGCATGCGGAAATAACCAAAAAAGAAAAAATTGCAGTTATCGGCTCAGGACCTGCAGGCTTAACTTGCGCTTATTACTTAACAAAAATGGGCTATCCGGTAACTGTTTTCGAAGCATTACCTGTAGCAGGCGGGATGCTTGCAGTAGCGATACCTGAATACAGACTGCCTAAAAAAATACTGCAAGCTGAGATTGAGCACATTAAAGGGATAGGTGTAGAAATAAAAACAAACACAAAAATAGAAAGTATCACTAGTCTAAAAGGTT
>JASEFT010000113.1 GCA_030018475.1 Candidatus Thermoplasmatota archaeon | reverse complement strand
ATTACACTACAAAACTTGCAGAGCTAGAGCTTTTAGAGCAGGTAAGAGAAGGCAAAGAGATAAAATATTATTTGAAAGAGAAAGTTGGGGAAGGTAATAGAGAGGAAAACTAAACTCAGTAGTCTAACTCCAAGGTAGTAAAAGAAACTTTTCGGCAGGAGCTCACTTTCTCCTTCCTTCTCCCTATCTGCATAATAAGTTTGAACTAGTATACAACTACAAAATGCAGAGACATCCCTTAATTATAGTAAATAAGGATATCAAAACTCGCAAGTTTTATAACAGGACAGAACATTTTATTACCTGACGATAAAAAATGAAGTGGAAAATGACCTTCATAATTTCTATTCTAGCTGGGATTTTGGTTTTGAGCGCCATTATTATGTTTGTAGGGAATAGCGGAGGTGCGGCTGTTACTGCGGTGAAATCCGAGAGCAACTCAAAAACGCTCACTTCACATGCCCCGATTTATATAGATGGCAACGATGACTTCATAGTGGGTCAAAATGGTGTAGTCTCAGGCTCAGGTACGGAAAGCGATCCATATATAATAGAAAACTGGGATATAGATGCGAGCACAGCATATGGCATTATAATAGAAGACACGGATGTTTATTTCATCATAAGAAATTGCGTGATTCATGACGGGAAAAGCAATTACGGCATCTACTTCTACTCAGTCCAAAACGGTAAAATAGATAATATGACTTCTTATAACAATCATGCTGGCATCTTGCTGTATTCTTCCTCAAACAACCAAATAACAAACTGCGCTGTTTATAACAATTGGTATGGCATCCGGCTGGATTATTCCTCAA
>JASEFT010000112.1 GCA_030018475.1 Candidatus Thermoplasmatota archaeon | reverse complement strand
TCCAACTAATGATTGCTCTATTTGCATACTATCTCCGAAAATGGCTGAGTGCTATCTGAATCCCAATATTAACTTACTCACTTATTCTGAACTAATGGAGGTAAGTGGTGAAGCAGGAAATTTCAAAGTGAAAATTTTGAAAAAGGCAAAGTATGTTGACGAAAAAAAATGTACTGGCTGTGGTGACTGTAGTAAAAATTGCCCCGTAGAAATTCCTAATCAGTTTGAAATGAACCTTGCGCCAAGAAAAGCTATATACAGACCTTTTCCACAAGCGGTACCAAATAAATTTACAATTGATAAAAGAGGAATTTCACCCTGTAGAAACGCATGCCCAGCAGGCGTTAACGCCCAAGGCTATATCGCATTAATTTCGCAAGCAAAATTTAAAGAAGCACTCGCATTGATAAGGGAGAAAAACCCATTTCCTGCAATTTGCAGCAGGGTATGTCACCATCCCTGTGAAGAAGAATGTAATAGAAAAGAACTTGAAGAACCTATTGCTGTTGCAGCTCTTAAGAGATTTGTTGCAGATTGGGGATTAGAGCATTATGAAAAGCCTGCAAGAGTTGAAAAAACAAGGAAAGAAAAAATTGCAGTTATCGGCTCAGGACCTGCAGGCTTAACTTGCGCTTATTATTTAGCTAAACTTGGATATCCAGTAACTGTTTTTGAGGGTCTACCTACTGTTGGTGGTATGCTTGCAGTAGGCATACCTGAATATAGACTGCCTAAAAAAGTGCTCCAAGCAGAAATTGATTATATTAAAGACCTGGGTGTAGAAATAAAAACAAACACAAAAATAGAAAGTATCACTAGTCTAAAAGGTT
>JASEFT010000111.1 GCA_030018475.1 Candidatus Thermoplasmatota archaeon | reverse complement strand
ATCCCACCGGGTTGGGTGGGACGCGTAGCTCTCTTAGGAAAGACTAGAAATCCTCCTGCTACGCGTTCTATAAAAATGGTCTCAAAAAGATTAAATTTCTGGCTTTAAGGCTCTAAAAATCAGAAAATTTTACCAACACGAAATGTTCCGCACACTCCTTCTCATTCTTACCTCTCCTCCTTTTAGTTAAGAAAAATTATATTCCTGCCTTCATAAATATTTGGAATTCCTGTTGCGTGAGTCACGAGAAGAAAATAGAAGCCGGTCTCGGCTTTGCCAATCAAGCCTCCTGTATTACTTATGAAGAAAGTATCTCCGCTGCTGAATAGGTCATTGTTGTCAACATCATTCCAAGTAACATTATAAAGTGGGGACGGCTTTCCTTTTATGTCCGCTATAGTAATATTGTGTGGTTCCCAACCAGGTATAAGATTGTAGATATACCCGGGATTGTATACGTAGAGCGGGTGCCATGGATCGAGAGCTACTACGCCAGTATAATTTCCTAGAGTGGAATTGCCATGCAGGCTATATCGCACCCACTTTGGCGGCAGGGATATATTGTGATAAATAGCAGGTACAGAAGGACGTGTCTCAATTATGTCTATTACAGTTATAACCCAGCCATTTTCATTTCTTTCTATACCCTAATAAACATCACACCTCACCGGTGGGCTGCCCATCCTGCGAGTGGTTAGCCCAATACGTAGCCAAAGTTGCGGAGACTACAACGATTACAACCGTAAGTCCTAATAGTAGCTTTGTTTTCTTACTCATACTTACCCCCTCCTTTACTTCCTTTTAATATCCTATTAATCAAGTTCGCAAAAGGAATTATTTTGAGTGGATAAATACCTT
>JASEFT010000110.1 GCA_030018475.1 Candidatus Thermoplasmatota archaeon | reverse complement strand
GTGGTCTTTGATGGCAATGGAATGCTGATAGAAGTAAGAGCGAAACTAAAAGCTTCTGTTCTAGAAACTGGTCTTTTAGATGCTCTAGAGCTACTCACTACAGATAACCATGCTGTTAATCTAACAATGCATGGCTTTAATCCAGTTGGCTCTTCCGTAATAGATTATACGAATGTTATTAAAGATGTGATTCAAGAAGCTGTAAGTGACTTAGAAGCAGCAGAAGTTGCTAGCGCTAAAAAAGCAGTCGAAATTAACGTTGCTGGTAGAGGCAGTACTTCAAAATTAACTTCTACAATCAATTCTACAATTTCGATAGTTAAAATTCTATTCCCTTTTACAATGATAGTTACTGGTTTAGCTTTGTGCCTTGTGATGGCTTGCCTGTAGAGAGCATTACTGCTCACTTGTAAACTTTAACATATCCACTACCTAAACTACAAAAAAGATAAGATTTTAAAAATATAAAAAAGAGAAAAGAGAGGTGTTATAGCTTCTTCTTCTTCCTCAGTAGTGCTGCTATTAACGCTACTGTTCCTAGAGCCGCAATTACTGCTAGCGCTTCAAACCCTGGTATGAATGGCGGTACAGGCTTGGGCCTGACTGTGATTGTAACAGTTGTTGTAGCTTCGTTGCCTGCTTTGTCAGTAACTTTGAGCGTTACTATATACGTGCCTGCCTCAGTGAAGGTATGGGTAACACTTGACGTATTATAAGTTATGCCCTCGATTGTCCACAAATATGTTACGTCTTCGGAAACTATTGCTGTCAATGCTACTTGCCTCTCCCTGTAGCTTACTGCTCTATCGCCGCCGAATATTGAGACAGTTGGTTTAGTCGCGTCCAGCATTATGGTATCGCTTATTGTCAGCTTGCTCTCCTTACCTCTAGCTACATTTCTTAGTTGTGCATATACTGTTTTAGGAGCATCACCTGCAGTAAGA
>JASEFT010000109.1 GCA_030018475.1 Candidatus Thermoplasmatota archaeon | reverse complement strand
TTAAGTGGATTTGACCAGAGATCTTCTGCAGTCGAAGCATTAAGCGAAGCTCAGCAAAAAGCAGGTTTAGTACGTCACCAAATAGAGCATATTACAGTCACTGGTGCAGGCAGAAAAGACGTACCTTTCGCTAACGACGATGTTACAGAAGTTGGCGCATCCGCCAGAGGCGCTGTCTTTCTGTTTCCATCGGCAAGAACAGTAATTGATGTGGGTGCGGAGGAAGGCAGAGCTGTAAGGTGCGACAGCAGTGGAAAAGTTATAGACTTTGCTATAAACGAGAAATGCGCGGCTGGAGCTGGTGCATTTACAGAGGCTATGGCAAGAGCGTTAGAAGTGAAACTTGAAGATTTTGGTGCATTAGCACTCAAATCGCAAAAAGCTATACCTATGAACGCTCAGTGCGCTATTTTTGCAGAATCTGAGGTAGTCTCATTAATTCATTCAAAAACGCCCAAAGAGGATATTGCAAGGGCAGTACACGATGCGATAGCGAGCAGGATAGTTTCTATGGTGCGTAGGATAGGCGTGGAAAAAGATGTAACTCTTGTCGGCGGCTTGGCGAAAAATATTGGATTTGTAGAATCTCTGAAAAGAGAGCTGAACACCGACTTATTAATACCGAAGGAGCCTGAGTTAGTAGGCGCGCTAGGCGCAGCTCTCATCGCGGCAGAGCGTTCCGAAAAAAAGAGGTGAAAAATAATGAAAGAGTATTGGCGATGGCCAGAGTCAAGGTGGACTTCGCCAGAAATCGATTGGCGTAGTGCCAAAGTTATCACTGCAGGAGTCGACGTCGGCTCTGTAAGCACTCAAGCTGTTGTGATGACTGACGGTAAGCTCTTCTGCTACAGCAATATGCGAACTGGCTCAGACAGTCCTGAGAGTGCCAGGAAGGGAATGGATTGGGCACTGGAAGGAACAGGTCTTAAAATAGAAAATATTCATTACATTGTAGGAACTGGTTACGGACGAG
>JASEFT010000108.1 GCA_030018475.1 Candidatus Thermoplasmatota archaeon | reverse complement strand
GGGCAGAATGCAACACACAGCATGCAACCTTTACATAGCTCTTCGTTAATTACTATTTGCATTTTAATTACTAAATAACGCTTACAAGACTTATATTTTTACAGTTTAGAAAATCACATATAGCCGAAAGAGCATTACATAACTCTCTATGAGAACTGCTGTTGTGGCAATAGGCGGCAACGCGCTAGTAAAAGAAAATCAGAGAGGCACCGCCGAAGAGCAATTTGAAAATGCTTTGGCACTTGCCGAGCAGCTAGTAGGAATTCTTAGATTTTATAATATTGTAATAACGCATGGTAATGGTCCGCAGATTGGCAATATTTTACTGGCTAATGAATCGAGTAAAGATGTACCTCAAATGCCACTTGATATATGCAGCGCTTATTCTCAGGGTAGCATTGGCTATATACTTCAGCAAGCGCTTGGAATTAAACTAAGGGAAAAAGGGATGAAGAAATCAGTTGCTACGATAATTACCCAAGTTGCTGTGGATAGAAACGACAGCTCTTTTCAAAATCCAACCAAGCCAATAGGACCTTTTTATACGAAGGAAGAAGCTCAGGAAATTGCTAGAACTAGAAATTGGAAAGTAATAGAAGACGCAGGAAGAGGCTATAGGAGAGCTGTGCCCTCTCCTAAGCCTGTAGATATTATTGAAAAAGAGCTTATAAAAAAGCTTGTTGCTAGCGGCGAACTCGTTATTGCGTGCGGCGGAGGCGGTATTCCCGTAATAAAAGAGAAAAATATTTTGAGAGGCGTGGCTGCAGTAGTAGATAAAGATTTAGCCTCTAGCCTGCTAGCCTCACTGATAGGCGCCGAGCTGACTCTAATTCTAACTTATGTAGATAAAGTGGCAATTAACTTTAATAAGCCTAACCAAAAATGGCTTGATAGAATTACAATAAGAGAGGCAAAAAAATATCTTGCTGAAGGTCATTTTGCGCCAGGTAGCATGGAGCCAAAAATTCAAGCTTCAATTAATTTTTTAGAAAGAGGCGGTAAGA
>JASEFT010000107.1 GCA_030018475.1 Candidatus Thermoplasmatota archaeon | reverse complement strand
ACTTCGAGCGTCTTTGCTCAATGAAGCTTACAACATCTTCAGCCCACTGGGCTGTATCAGAAGCTCTCTCTTTCAATTCTTGAACGCTGCGCTTTGCAATCGCGCGAGCTATTTTTTTATTTGTTCTGGCCTGCCGTAACGCAGCTTCCAGCTCTGAGCTCATACGCTGAGTTTCGCCAAGCCAATCTGGCAAACTGCAGATTTCGTTTTTAATTTCATTAATCAGTTCTTGCAGTTTTGAGATTTGATTTAGCGCAGCGCTTGGTCTTAGTTTTAGTTTCGTTTTGCCACTCATACTATCCCTTCCTTACGAGTTTTATTTCTGCATTAATCACTACTTCGTTGGCGCCGTTGAGCAGCTCATTAACAGCATGCTCTATGGCATCACCTAAATCAAGATGGTCTTTATCTAGCACCCTGTAGTGACTTGTTTCTTTTACTCGCATCTTTCTAAATTTCACTTCCTGAGAATTTCTATTTTTTCGGCAAGCAGCCTAATAGAATTCTTCAGCTCGCATAACGTTTTCACAACCTCATGAAGCACGTTATTCGTTTTAACGAGCAGGTAAGCTGCTACTGCAATTGCGAAGCCTAGATTACCAGCTACGGTTATGAGAGTGGTTAGTTCGTCCATTTTCTTATTTCACTTTCACTTACGAAGACGAGAGCCATTCACCTATTAAAAAGAGAAAGAGAGCTACGGATCTATCACTGGTGGCAGTACCTTGAGAGTAAAGGTCTTGCTGAGCTGCGCGATTTTCATATCCGGAATTACTATGGTTTCGTAGCCGGGCATTACGATATTGACATCGTAAGGCTCGTCTTCTTTGGTTAGCGCTAGAGTGCATTTGCCTTCTTCGTCAGTGAAGCCTTGGTAAACGATCGCTCTGCCTTTCTTGATTATCACTGTTGCTTTCTCAACTGGATGGCGCTCTTCGTCTATTACTTTGATCTCAGCAGTTACCGGCGCATAATATTTCTCATCAGCTCTCGCAAGCTCGATATACCTTCTTACGAAAAGATTGAAACCACTGATTCCGTAAGGAGTTGCAATTCTGTTGTAAGCTTCCTGCTGCTCTCTGCTCAGCTCATTCCACGCATCTACCGCTTGCGTAAAGATGTTGCGCTGGTACATTTGA
>JASEFT010000106.1 GCA_030018475.1 Candidatus Thermoplasmatota archaeon | reverse complement strand
CTCAAAATGATCGGTTTCGTATTAGCTGGGTCTACACACGAGCGCAATATTCCTCTAGTCAGCATAATTGCATCTGCATAAGGTAAAAGTGGCGCTATAGTCTTGCCAGGCTGCTCTAGTTTGGTAGTAGGACCTTGAAAATACCCATGGTCTATCGGCAAAAACAGTGCTCTACCATCTTTTTGAATTAGTTGCGCAAGTCTATTACGCAAGCCCCAATCCATCTTAATCGCCTTCCCTCTTAGTTATAGATAGTAGAATAGCTTGTTGATATAATAAATTTACTATAACACAGCAAAGCCCAAATACTCCGAATTAAATTAATATTCGTGAGTTTAGGTATACTAGCAATAGACCATTATCCCCGTACTTTGGATGGCGAGGCACATGGACATTGGAATGAGCTAAATGAGCTTATTAATATAATGAATACGGCAAAAAAGGAGCTATAATGGAGACAGGTTTTTCAACTTATGGGTCTGAAGATACCCCATGGAGTTTCCCAGCTTACGAACACACCCAAGATGACCAAGAGATATTTATTAATAATGCCTTACCAATAATCAGAAACAAAGTATACAATCAAAATGTTAAGAATCCTGGGAAGGAGATAATCTTAGCATCTTGGTATGAACTAAGAGGCTCAGATCCAACTACTTGGTGGAGATATGTAGAAGAGAATTTTGGAATACTTCACGACAACCTGACTTTTAAGAGAGGATATGATGACTTACAAACGCAGATAGGAATGTTTTTTAGGTAAAAAAATGAAGTTAAAGCCTTCTACCAAAAAAGATTTGGATAAATTCGGACCGTACGGAAGCGGAATTGGGACAGTTATAGGAGCAGTGAGTATAGAGATTCTGGGTATTACAGGGGCTCCTAGTTATCTTAAGTATTTAATGCTATTTTTCACTCCTTTCTTGGCCTATACATGCTGTACGTGTGTTCATCGAAAATATAAAAGCTATTGTCATAGTGCCCTAGGAGGAGCTATAGGATCTATCATAGGAATATATCTTGGAGGTTGGCCAGCATACTTCGTAGCATTAACTACTCTAGGTCTTTTCCGCCCATTAGTCTATTTAGTTTGGATTATATGTACAGGGCTCCCTCCGTTTTTACTCTCTCGACATATGTGTAAAAGAGCACAAAGGAAAGAAGCACACGCACAAAAATAGACCTTATCTTGGATACAAAACCAACCCACTTAA
>JASEFT010000105.1 GCA_030018475.1 Candidatus Thermoplasmatota archaeon | reverse complement strand
GAGATCATGTGGATCCCATCCCATGGTCTCGTACGGCATACAAAATATTTAATTTATACTCGGAAAAACACCTTCGGAACTACTGCTAGACAGAGAAAAGTTTTTAAGTCATGTAACAGGTTTTAATATAGCGAGATGGCAAAACTAGTAGGCAATGAAGTTAGATTGAGTTTAATTGAGATATTCGCAGTTTTTCTGAGAGATAAATTTTTTGAAGGCTCTTGGGACAACCAGCTGGAGTGGATTTCAAAGTATGGCACAGAGCAGCAAAGAAGTGAAGACATCCCTCTTATATTAGGATTGAGAGACTTTGAGAAAATGCATAATTTGAACTTACGTAATTTCATGCCCCTCGAGTGGCTTAGTTTCGAGCCTTCTATTGCAAGAAAAGTTCAATCCTAAGAGTTAGCACTCAAGCTGTACAGTACACAGCAGATTTATAAGAATTCTATTTTTCTACCTTTTATTAATGGCGCGAAAATGCACTAACTGCGAAATGATAAAAATTTACGAAAATTGCGAGTTTGGCTGCGAACTAATTATGAAAAACGGTAAATAATTATTAAGCGCACCTAAAATCACTTTGCCCATCGAGGTCTGTGTCTGGGTTAAGTGGGTTGGTTTTGTATCCAAGATAAGGTCTATTTTTGTGCGTGTGCTTCTCTCCTTTGTGCTCTTTTACACATATAACGGGAGAGCAGAAACGGAGGAAGGGCTGTACATATACATAATACACATATACATATACATACACACATACTCCAAAGAAGCGAGTTCCTCCTGAAAAAAAACCACCAATACCGAGGAACACAAAGTATGCTACCCAAGTCCCAAGATAAAAACCTGCGAGTGCTCCTACAACTCCTGCAAGGGCAGCGCTAGAATAGATTTTATATTTTCGATGACTACATGTGCAACATATATATGATAAAATTGGGAGAAGAAAGATGCCAAATGAGAAAAAATCGTTGAGATTCCTCCAGTAATGGCCCCTATTGCAGCACCATACGGAGCAAGTTTATCGAGCAGGTTTTTACTAACAAGCTTCATTGTTTCTTTCTCCTTTAAAGCCGTGTAAATGTCCTTATTTGCTTTTGTAAATCATCATAACCCATGCTCATAGCCGAGTGTGCTCCACCAAGCATCTTCCCCACCCCATGTTGAAAAACCGGTTTCCGTCAAAGCTCCTTTTTTGCTGTATTTATTCAATATCCTATTAATCAAGTTCGCAAAAGGAATTATTTTGAGTGGATAAATACCTTA
>JASEFT010000104.1 GCA_030018475.1 Candidatus Thermoplasmatota archaeon | reverse complement strand
GCACAATCACTTGAAACACTACTAAAAGCAGCTATTATATTAAATGATAGAAATGACATAGTTTTTATACTTATAGGAGATGGACCTGAAAAAATAGATTGCAACTTATAGCTGAGAAAGAAAAAATAACTAATGTCAATTTTTTACCCCCATATCCACCTGATAAGATACCGCTATTCTTTTCATTAGCTACTGCCTCAATTGTCACTTTGCGTAAACTTGAACTATTTAAGGGGTCACGGCCTGCTAAAATTTTCTCTTCAATGGCTTGCGGAGTCCCTGTTATTTATAGTGGTGAAGGTGAAGGCGCAAAACTTATAGAGGAGGGAAACTGTGGAATAGTAGTAGAACCTGAAAATCCGCGTGCTTTAGCATCTGCAGTGGCTAAACTTGCAGATGACAAAGAATTAGCTTATGAACTTGGTCAAAATGGTAGGAGATTGGCAGAAAGAGAGTATTCTTGGGATATAATTATAGATAGATGGTTAAGAGAATTGAAGAAAGAATAAAAGTGAAACCTGAATTAGAGAAGATAAAGGATGTATATAAGAAATACGAAGAAGATAATAGATACAAAATTAAATGGAGCCAGTTAAATCCAGGTAATGTGTGGATTGTAGAAGAGAGGGAGCAGACTATTATTAGTCTTTTTAAGAAATATAAATTAGAACCATTATCTGACAAAAAAATACTCGATGTAGGATGTGGTAGGGGAGGTTTTTTAAGAACTTTATTAAAATATGGAACAAACGAGAGTAACTTATATGGAATCGACCTATCAAAAGAGAGAATTGGTGGGGCAAAGAAAGAGATAATAAAACTTTTTCCTCATTGTTCTTTTGATTTCAATTTGATCACTCTTCTACCACCTCTAACAAGAAAACTTGCTCCATACTCATTAAAGTTATGTCAATTACTTGAGCAAATACAATTTTTGCGTACCCACTAGCTTACGATAATTAAGAAAAATTATTGACAGTTAACATTGAGATAGCCAAGAATTAGCTTACGAACTTGGTCAAAATGGCAGGGAATTAGTAGAGAGAGATTACTCCTGGTCTACAATTGTAAATAGATGGATAACAGAGTTTGAAAAGAAGGTTGACAAATACCGTTAAGTGTATTAAAGTTATACGCAGTATCCTGTGGAAAAGTTATGAAGAGTATTCCTTTTTGTATTCCGGATATAGGTGAAGAAGAAATAAACGAAGTCGTTGACACTTTAAGGTCGGGCTGGCTGACTACTGGACCAAAGACTGAGAAATTTGAATATGAGTTTGCTAAATACGTGAAGGGGACAGAGCCC
>JASEFT010000103.1 GCA_030018475.1 Candidatus Thermoplasmatota archaeon | reverse complement strand
CCCATCCCAAAGCGGTGATGGGTTTAGAGGATATTATTTATTCTGTGCGACACAGTTCGGGTGAAACACCTATGTAAAGCTCGCCGGTTTCTTTATCACCTTCCTAGCTATTATACCTTATGGACACACACCTATTCGCGGTCTTAATGCCGCATCATGGCAATTTCGTCCTTAGTTAGACATGCTCCTTAATCAGATTGAGGCGGTCTAAAGCCGCATGTTTCAGCTGAAGGTTGCATATCTAACTTCTATATTCTTCTTTATTTTTCAGCATCCAATATATTGCTTGGAGCATTTTTCTTGTAGCCCCCATTATTGCTTTATTTTCTGACTTTTTTCTACGTAATTTCCAGTAGTACCTAGAAATTTTAGTTTCTATACCATTTGCTATCGCCCAGTTTATATGCGCTCTAGCAGCTTCTACTAACATCCAGCGAAGCTCGTTTGAGCCTTGCTTTGTTATTCTACCATAGTATCTGCTATCACCAGACTGGCTTACAGAGGATACAAGTCCGCCATAGGAGAATAATTTTTCCTCATCACGAAATCTTTCAATTTGCCCGATAACCGAGAATATAATTAAAGCTCCATACGGCCCTATACCTGGGATTGAGTCTATTATTCTCACTTCTTCATACTTCTTGCCTGCCTCTCTTATTTCCCAATCTAATTTCTTTATCTGTTCCTCAATAGATTCTAGCATTGAGAGATATGAGTTTATGGCAGGTATGTTTAGAATTTGCAGCCAGCTTTTGTATTTACGTGCGAAAATTTTCTTTACTTCGTACTTTATACCTCTTCTAATAAGTTCTGCATAAATCCTGTTCTTCAGTTTACCACTAAATCTTCCTAAGAATATCCTTCTTCTTACCAGCCATCTTAGGTCTCTGATCTCTTTTGCTGGCATATAGGCTGTAGGTAAAAGATCGGTCCTTAGTAAATGAGCTAGAATTTTTGCATCTATTTTATCTGTCTTTATCTTGGATTCTGCAATCCATCTTGTCTTTAATGGGTGTGCGAGAACCACCTCATAGCCTTGCTCTTCTAAGAGATCAAATACCCACTCGCAAGCAGTAGTTGCTTCTATTGCTATTTTAAGTGGCTCTTTAAAACCAGAGAAGAACTTACTTATTTCTTCTCTTGTACTACAAATTCTTCCATCTTTTACTTTACACCCGTCTTCTCTACATATTATGACTTGAGAGAAGTTTTTATGCAAATCCAATCCTGCGTACAGCATTTTTTTTCACCTCGGTATATAGTATATATACGGAGGCGAGCTTTAACATGCCATCAGATTGGCCTATTTCTAATCTGTTTGCCATAATATGTATTTAACAGATAGTTAC
>JASEFT010000102.1 GCA_030018475.1 Candidatus Thermoplasmatota archaeon | reverse complement strand
CCGGCTTGTCGGTCCAGTTCTCCTTGCCATACTACCAATATATCCTTTAAAAATTTAATTCATTCCTTTAGTCTTTCAGTAAGCTAAGAACATAAGATTTAAGATAGTAATTATAATTGGTGAGAGCTGGAATTGGGACAAAACTAGTTAGGACTTACACGTACGAAGAATATGTTATGTAATAGGGCGATTGATAACATTGCCGTATCCTGACGATCTTCTCTTTTTTGCCTTATTACTCCTCCAAACCTTCTCTTGTCTGAAGAGAAGCCACTTTCACTCAAATTTCTCATGAAATAATCCTTTAAGAACTTTACAGGATCTTCAATTATTTTTTTGATAACTCTTGCCCACTCAAAACCTATTCTTGAAATGTTCTTCCTTGGTATAATAAATACAGCTGTTTTGTTTCCAAACAACCTAAGAACTCTTTTTGAGCTATAATACTTGTCGAGGGATATCCTGCTTATGTTAACTCCGAATTTTTCAACTAGGTCCATTGCTTTATTAAATGCTTCTTTTTCTGACCTACGTGAATATCCAAATGCCACATACATGCCTGTTTGTAAGTCGATTAGCCTGAAGACATACCTGTAATCCTTACTAGCTTTCTTTGGAGAGCTGCTATAATGCTTTGTTATAGCAAGCGAATACCCTGTACCATCTCCTGAGAAACTACCAGATACTCCTTCATCTTGAAGCAGGAGTATGAAGAGGTTGTGCAGAACAGCTTTAACCTCTTGGTCAGAATAAAGCCTCTCTACAGACTTGTAGCTTAGCTTAAAGCCGAACAGAGGCTCAAAAAGTTCGAGCAGCTCTTCAACATCCCTATTACTTTTGTTCATAAGTCTTGCAAATAGAAAAAGCATAGTTCTCTGAACTAGACTACCATTCTTAGGTCTGCCTACCCCTTTCTCAACCTCGAGCATGGCTGCAGCCATCCTGACATACTCCGGAAGCTTTCTCAATCGCCTTTTTACGAGCTCCCGCTTTCTTTCCCATTCAGCATATGGGTACAGCTTTCTCTGCTTGCTCTTTAACTCCTTTCTTAGCTCATCAAGAACTTCCAGGATTTGCCTTGCCATTTTCCTAGTTACCCTCATGATAATAATATGATAACCGTAATATTTAAATATATCCATAGATATACTATTTTATTATGAGAAGAATTAAAATTAGTACAAAAACAATCACGTTAAAAGACCAGGTGGAAGTTTTCTACGAAAAGAGGGTAACTCCCTTCGGTAATTCTGGTAAAGTAGATGCTCCAAAAAGATATATTAACAAGAGAGCCTATATTGTTATACTGAAGAAATAGGAGAATTTTGTCCCAATGCCGGTAGAGTGGAGCGTGTCTAAAAATTAGGGGTTCCATGCTAATTTTTATATATGCTACAAAGATGGAACCCAATAGTTAATAAGGTAGAACTACTACTTAAAGCTTTCGACGAG
>JASEFT010000101.1 GCA_030018475.1 Candidatus Thermoplasmatota archaeon | reverse complement strand
CTATAGGAAGGTTCAATGAAACTGCAATTTACGCAAGCGAGCTGGCGAAGAGCATTGGCAGTAATTGCAGTGCAATAGCCTATTACGATGATGCATTAGGAAGATTTGTTACTCATACAGTAGGAGCGAGCTTAGGTAATTTCGAGCTACAGCGTGGAAAAGGCTATCTGGTATATGTGACTGGCGTTACCGCATGGAAAAACGAATAATCTCTTTTTTATATCGATATTTTACGTCGAAATCTATGTCGCAGAGTATTTACTCCTGCAATTAAGATAAGAGCCAGAATTGCAGCTGCAATACTAACGTCTGGTATGAATGCAGGCTTTTTCTGTGCTGGCGCTACTAGCTCAGGGCTCTTCGCTAGTACAAAGACTTGCTCAAGAGGCTCTTCCTGAGTCAAACTTATTGTTCTTTGCCCTGTTTGATAGCCTGACCTCTCAGCAGTTAGGTTATAAATACCAACCGGAAGCCCTAGAATTTTGTAATAGCCTGAGAGGTTAGTATAAGCATGAGCTGTATAGTAAGGAGAGCTTGCAGTAACTTTTGCACCAACAACTGGGTTGTTATTTTCGTCGATAACGTATCCGAAGATATAGCTTCTAACTGCTTCTGCAGTAAAGTTTGCCCATGCAATTCCAAGAGGCTCTACTAAAACCGTCTTCGCCTTGAATCGGAGCTCGTCAGCTGTTACTCGCACCCAATACCGACCCTTGCGAATATTAAGAAATTCATAACTGCCGTCTTGGTCTGTTGCTGTGCTCTCAACAGTTGCAGTTTCACTCAGCAATTCTACAGTAGCTCCTCTGATAGCATTGCCGTAGGAGTCTTTAACGAAACCTTTCACGGTGCCTTTAGTGACTATTGTGAAAGACCAGCTTGCATTGCAAGGATTGCCGGCTCTATCCCTCAACTCAACGTAAACGGTATATTCGCCATCATCTAAACCACTTAACGGAGGATTATAAGTTACCGATTTGTTGGTTATAGTAGGAGCTACAGCGCGATTATTTATTTTTAGTATTACAGACTCCACGTCAATTCCCTCTTCACCCTTGGGCGAGTCTGTATAATTTATAGAAATAACAGGTGTAGAATCTGTAATAATACTGCCGTTCGGAGGATTTGCTGTGTTAAGGTCAATAACAGGGGCTGTAGCATCGTAATAAAGTGCAAGCGTCACATTTTCTGCTGGCTTGGCATGCTCTACTTTTACAGGTCTTTCATCGCGCCAGTAATGTTGCTTTTTCGCTTTTATGGTATAATCTCCAGGAGGTACTGTAATATTGAAATAGCCAGTTGCGTTTGTTAGACTAGAGTTAGAGAAAGTTTCGTTGAAAACAGTTACGTTTGCACTTGCAATGCCTTCTGTTTCGTTAGTTGAATTTATCACTCTGCCTGAAATGTAGCTTGCTACAGGAAGTATAATAACTGTATTATTTCCTGTTTCCGGATGGCTTGCTGTGTTATTATAATTATCAG
>JASEFT010000100.1 GCA_030018475.1 Candidatus Thermoplasmatota archaeon | reverse complement strand
GTGTGGAATTATAGGGTATTGTGGCGCAAGAGAAGCGCAGAAGATAATATCTGATGGCTTGAAAAAGCTCGAGTACAGAGGCTATGATTCTGCAGGCTTAGCTGTTGTGAGTGGAGACAAAATAAAATTATATAAGAAGAAAGGGACTGTGAACGAGCTGATTAGAAGCACACCTACTATCTCAGGAAAATTAGCAATCGGACATACTAGATGGGCAACCCATGGCGAGCCGAGCGATAGTAATGCACATCCATTTTTAAGTTGCGATGGTAGCATAGCGCTTGCGCACAACGGAATAATAGAAAACTATCTTTTATTAAGGGAAAAATTGCTCAAGAAAGGTCATAAATTCAGCTCTGAGACAGACAGCGAGGTTCTGGTACATCTGATTGAGAGTTATTATGACGGCAATCTTGAAAAAGCTGTTAGGAAAGCTCTTGCCGAGGTTAAAGGCTCCTATGCGATTGCAGTGATTCATTCTAAAGAGAAAAAACTTGTATGCGCAAGATTAGAGAGCCCTTTGGTAGTTGGCATTGGCGATAAAGAATATTTTATAGGCTCAGATGTGCCAGCCTTTTTACAACATACTAGAAAAGCAGTTTATCTTGAAGACGGTGAACTGGCTGTTTTAGATTCTGTATCACAAAGGCTTACAGTCAAAAATCTAAATAATAAAATTCTGAAAAAAGAGGTGCAGAATATTTCCTGGAGCATTGATGAGGTAGAGAAGAGGGGTTATGATCATTTCATGCTTAAAGAAATTCATGAGCAACCTAAAAGCATACGTGAAACTATAAGAGGTAGAATCTCGGAGCAAGCTTCAGAAGTAATTTTAGATGAGCTCTCTGATAGACAGCTTGAGAAAATAAACGAGGTTAAGCTTCTCGGCTGTGGCACTTCTTATAATGCAGCACTTATAGGTAGCTGGTTAATTAGCACGTTAGCAAAGATCAAAGCTTCTGCAGAGCTAGCCTCCGAGTTCAGATATAGCAATGCAATACTTGACAAAGATGCTCTAGTGCTTGGAATTACTCAGAGCGGCGAAACTGCGGATACTCTAGCAGCAGTTAGAAAAGCAAAGGAGCAGGGTTATAAAACACTAGCTTTAGTAAATGTCTTGGGTAGCTCTATTACGAGGGTTGCGGACTCTTCACTCTATATAAGATGCGGCCCTGAAATTTGCGTCGCAGCTACTAAAAGTTTTTTAGCGCAGCTTGTAATGCTAACTTTGCTTGCAGTAAAGCTCGGGACTATTAAAAAAACTATTAACTTAGAGGATGCAAAAACAATTCTTGTCGCTGTTAAAAGACTGCCAAGAGATATACAGAAAATACTAGACGATGCAAAGTCTATAATCGAGTTAGCAAAAGATTTGAGTAACGCACAGCTAGTATTTTTTATAGGCAGGAATGTGAATTATGCAACCGCACTTGAAGGAGCGCTTAAACTCAAGGAAATAGCTTACATACCAGCTGAGGGCTATGCTGC
>JASEFT010000099.1 GCA_030018475.1 Candidatus Thermoplasmatota archaeon | reverse complement strand
ACTTTATTGGGCGTGTTTTCATTTGAAATTTCTTCAGAGGAACTTAAATATGGAATTTGGGCCCCGGTAAAATTTAGTAATGATAAGCAAAATTTAAGAGCGAATGAAAAAGAGCTATAATGAACCAGACCTTCTAAAGGAAAAATCCCTTTAAAAAATGTGTAGACTTGGGACTGTAGAGTTTGGATAATAGAACCAAAAGGAGGTCATAATGGCAAAGAGAAAACTCACAGCCCAAGAAAAGCTACAGTTGGTTATAGAGAGCTTCAAAGGCGATGTTAATACTTCAGAGCTCTGTCGAAAACATGATATTTGGCCTACAGAGCTCAATCGTTTTAAGCAAAGGGCCTTAGAGGGAGCCCTGAAGGCCTTGAATTCCCGCAGAGGCAAGAAAGATGCTGAAAAGGAAGCTCTCAACTCAAAGATCGAACGCTTAAAAGAGATTATTACATCTCAGGCATCTGAGATAGACCTTTTAAAAAAAAGAACGAACTCGGACTATTAGGTCCGATTAAAGGCAAAAGGTTATCGGTTATGGTCAAATACGAACTTCTTAAGGCCATCGATCAAAATAAACTCTCTTCCCGTAGAGCTTGCCGCATCTTAGGCCTAAATTCAGATAGATTCTATCGCTGGAAAGAGCTTTATAGAAGTTTTGGGCTCAATGGCCTTGCTGATAAGCCTCCCCTGGCCAAAAATATTAGCAATCGTTTACTACCCGAAGAGGAAGGGGCTATATTTCAGTATGCCAATGATCATCCTGAGCAACACTACAGAGAAATAAAGTTTAACTTGGAGAAACAGGATATCTATATCTCTGCCTCTACTGTTTATCGACGATTAAAGCAGAAGGAACTGATCAAAGAGCACAATATCTTAAAGCCCAAAAAGCGCTGGCTCAGACCCGAAGCAACAGCACCTCACCAGCACTGGCTGGTGGACTTAACCTATGTCCTCATCGGCAAGGCCTTCTGGTATCTTATAGTCATTATAGACCTTTATTCGCGTTATGTGCCAGGCTGGGAATTATCAGCCTCCTCTACTGCCAAGGATGTTCAAAGGACAATAGATTTTACTCTGGCTAAATATGATTTACATCAAAAAGAACAGAAGCCAATCATTCACTCTGACAACGGCCCTCAGATGAAGGCCAAATCCTTAAAGAAGTTCTTAAGGGACTTAGGCATCCTTAATGACTACTCCCGGCCCCATATTCCTCAAGATTTAGCCGTCCTTGAGCGATTATTCCGAACTACTAAGCAGGAAGAGATCTATCGTAATGAATATTCAAATCATCTTGAGGCCAGAGATAATTTATCAGGCTTCTTTGACTACTATAACCATCGCCGGCCTCATCAGGGTATTGGTAACGTTACTCCTTATGATAGACTTACAGGTCGTGATGTAGAAATTATCAAGATGAGAAAGATCAAGAGCCAATTGGCGCAACAGAGACGTAAATTGCAGAATTGTATCTGTAAAGGTAACTCAAAACCCGAAGAAATCAGTGTCCCTGTCTACACAAATAATTTTAATTTTTTCCTTGAAAGGGTCTGAAGCAATATAAATTGAGTAACATTTG
>JASEFT010000098.1 GCA_030018475.1 Candidatus Thermoplasmatota archaeon | reverse complement strand
GTTGTTTGAGGAATACTTGAAATAGATGCCATAAAGATTGTTGTAAGAAGTTATATTCTCTATTTTGCCATTTTCGACATTGTAGAAGTGGATGCCATATTTGTAGTTGCTTTTTCCATCGTGAATTACGCAGTTCCTTATTATGAAGTATACGTCTGTATTTCTTATCTCAATCCCATTTGCACTGCTCGCATCTATATCCCAGTTTTCTATGATGTATGGGTCGCTTTCCGTGCCTGAGCCAGAGGTTACGCCATTTGCAGATGTGAACTGAGAGTTGCCATTAATATAGATTGGTGCATGCGAAGTGATTCCCTTCCCAATACTTTCAGATTTTGTTTCGCTAACTGTAGCCACCCCTGCGTTCCCTGCAAGCACTACAATTGCGCTCAAAACCAAAATTCCAGCCAGAATAGAAACTGCAAGAGTTATTGATTTCATTTTTCTTATGGAGAATAATAGGATAAGTGCAATTTAAAACTTGCGCGCCCTTCTACTCGAACGCTTCCCCCTATCATATAAAAATGCTGTATATCTCCGCCGAGTTTGCAGACGCTCTCAAAAAAGCTCTTCCAATTCCTCGTTTCCTTCAGGTAGCTTGCCATGCTGCTGGAGGAATTGCTGTAAGAGCTCTGTTTCCCTTTTTGTATACATAGGCTCTTCTTCGTAGCTAAAGTACCGTGCCTTGTCATTTGTTTTTAATTGCTCCTCTAGCTCTTTGCGTAAATTAGCTGTGCCCTTAATATAAATTATGAATTTTTTTTCGTTGAGTAGTTGATACACGCCCTCTAGTTCAGGAACAGCGCTCACAAACTCAGACCTAAACTCCAGCCATTTTTCTGGCGGAAACATAGGCTTTGAGATTTGCAACCTTAGGTCGCATTGCAAGCATCTTGAAGCTTCTTTGACCGCAAGCTCCTTATCAAAGCAAAGCTCTACTTCTGCAAAGCTTCTCCGCTGCTCAACAGGTATTTTTGGCGTTTGGCTGCGCCTTAGATCTGCAAAGCCCTTTTCTTTTCCAAGCCAATGCTCTGGCTTCTCCTTCTCTACTAACGCTATATCGATAACACCATCGCCACCGAGGTATTTGTCGATTGAAGACGCAGCTTTCTTGCCCATAGCAATTGCCTCAACAACACTCGCAGGGCCTTTTACAACATCGCCAGCAGCAAAAACACCCTCTATATTTGTGGTAAGGGTCTCAGGGTTCACTACCAGTGTATTGTGGGTGGATATTTCAAGTCTGCTGTTACTACTGAGAAACGAAATATCTGGCTGCTCACCTATAGCAACTATTATTGTATCAAGCTCGATGGTAAACTCGGAGCCCTTGATCGGGATAGGTCTTTTTCTACCTGTTTCATCCATTTCCCCTAGTCTCATCTTAATACATTCAATCCCCGTAACTTTCCCATTTTTAGTTAAAACCTTGGTGGGCGCAGTTAAAAACTGTACATTAATTCCCTCCTCAACAGCAGCATCTACCTCTTCTTTGAATGCAGGCATCTCTGCTCTTGTTCTCCTGTATATTATAGAAACCGTTTCGCAATCCTTGATACGGTTAGCGACTCTGGCAGCATCAACAGCGGCATTGCCTCCACCGATCACACCAACCCTCTTACCTATTTTAATCTTTTTTTTAA
>JASEFT010000097.1 GCA_030018475.1 Candidatus Thermoplasmatota archaeon | reverse complement strand
AGAACCTGTGCTACCACCTAATCTAGGGGTGTAGGTGGGTGGGCTTTACTTGTTTTACCCTATCTTAAGTCATCTCAGCATGCTTTTCTTACCGCACTTAGGGCATTTGACTTTCAAAGGCTTTTTAGTTAGCGTGATTTGGAAGGTTGTTTGGCAGTAGGGGCATTGAGCTGTTATTGGTCGTGATGTTACACGTTTTGGTTTTTTCTGCCACCTTTGCACTATGATAAAGCTGAGGTGGATGAGAAATATGATGATTACAAAAGATATTAGATAGCTGATGGAAGCAGGAAGAAGTGCCCAACTTTCTTCGTACGGTGGACTTTTACCCAACCACTTAAATTCAAATACCCAAACATATAATAGCCAATCAGATATACCATGCCAAGCGATACATCCAAATAAGTTTTTAAATTTGTAGAAGAAATAACCTACAAGTATTCCGAAGAGAAACAGATCGACTAAATAACAGGCCGCCATACTAAAATTGTACCGATGGACAATAATAACTCTCGGAAGATGAGCAACCACAAATAGACACGCGGATAAAGAGATGCTTTTTAAAGGACTTATCGCTTCCGTTGCTCGCGTCTGAATAAAGCCTCTAAAAAAAAGCTCTTCTGAAAAAGCGATCACTGGAAAAACCGTTAAAGTCATTAATACGATCCACATAGTAATTGAATACTGAGGATTTATCCATATGTGAATTGTAGAGAAGTCTATGTAGCCAAATAAATGTAGGAAATACGCGGAGAGTAACTGAATTAGTATATACTCAACAATACCTAGTGTTAGTCCTATAACTATGCTTATAAAAGCATTCTTTTTTATCAGTCCAAGATAAGAGACATTCTTTTTCTCGTAAAACTTTATATAGAGAAGGAGAGGGAAGACCCACACTAACGGCTGAAATATTATTTGAAAAACAAAAAAATTAATATCGCTTATCTTTGTAAACTCGGCAGCAAAATATCTAATCACTCCCCAAATTCCTAAAAGGAGAAGCCATATCCTGAGAAGGTTAGATAAAGTTTTCCGAACAGTAATCTTGTTCTTTTCTTTAGTTTTTTTGATTATTCTCATTTGGACGAAGCTAGTGAGTAATGCAGAGATTAAATTATAAATCTTCGAAAAGAGATGGGGGGCAAGGCTTTACAAATATTATGTAATTGATAAACCTCTCAAAATCGTTTAGCCTCCACTCAAAATCCTCCACTACTTCGAGAGGAATCTTCTTTCTTTCTCTTAGCCATAGAATGCCCTTCTTAATTTTGAGCGTCTTTGTTGCAACAATAGAAGCTTTTTTTATTTGTCCCATAGTCTTATCGTCCTGTAATGTTACTCTGAGTATAAATTGTTAACGGGGTCATTTACCAACTCAGAAACTGAGCATAAGAAAGATATCTTGAGCAATTAGGGTATCTCTCTTATCTCAAAATAACAAGAAGTTATAGTTTATATACAACAAGTAAGGAAACATCTAAACAACGATCAGGTCATAAATGGAGTTAATATTAGCGATACTTATACCATTAATAGGTGTTAAAATATAGCACTTTAAAATATTCCTTTATAGCTTTACGACGTTCTTTATTACTTCTCATACCACTTCGTAACCTCCCTTTTACTTTCCTCGGCTTAATACCAGCGATTAT
>JASEFT010000096.1 GCA_030018475.1 Candidatus Thermoplasmatota archaeon | reverse complement strand
AAGAAAAGGGCTTCAGGGAAAGAGGGAAAAATCCAGGAAAAAGGGGAGAAAACCGCAGGTTGTCTCCCCTTTGTCTAGAGAAATGAAAGAAACAGAAGTAAATATTTTACCTATTGGCGAGTTAAACGAAAAAGTTTTGTCGTTGCTTTTAGAAGCTCTTCCCTTTAAGGCAAAAAAGCTGCCACGAGCAGAAATTCCTAGCGGCGCTTACAATCCCAGAAGAGGTCAGTATTTAGCGTTGCATTTTTTAGAGCTCGCGCATAGCTTTAGCGGTATTGTGCTCGGAGTTACAAATGTAGATATCTATGCAGAAGGGCTCAACTTCATATTCGGGCAGGCAGAGCTTAATGGGAAAGCAGCTGTGATTTCTACTTATAGGCTAGAGAATGCAGACAAAGAATTATTTGCTCTCAGAATGGTGAAAGAATCAGTTCACGAGCTAGGGCATATTTTTGGTCTAGAGCATTGCTCCAAAGAGCTCTGCGTAATGAAATTTTCTAACTGCATTGAGGATACTGATAGGAAGGGTAAGTGGTATTGCAACGAATGCGAGTCGAAGTTAAAGCGCTTTAGTAATGCTAGGCTACGATTTAAAAGAAACGCTTGCTTGCTACGATGTTGTTGAAAACGACGGTATTTTAGAGCCTAAAAAAACCAGAATTAGTTACAGTGAAATCATCAGTATTCCCGTTTATGAAATTAGAAGGCGTAGATTGTATTTTAGGGCCTGAGATGAGGTCTACGGGCGAGGTTATGGGTCTGGGCAAGAGCTTTCCAGAAGCATATTATAAAGCTATGCTCGCTTCCGGTAACGCTTTACCTACTGCAGGAACAGTGTTTATTTCTGTTAGGGATGAGGACAAAGAGAAAATCGTTCTTTTTGGCTAAATCACTGATTGATTTGAAATTTGATGTTGTAGCTACCAAAGGCACTGCTATGTATTTGCGTGCCAGAAACATTCATGCCAAGATTGTTCATAAAATTTCTGAATCTGCATCTCCAGACGCTATCCAGTTAATGAAAGAAGGCAAAGTGAACTTAGTAATAAACATACCGAGCGACAAACAAGAGTACGGTATGGCAGGTAGGAAAGACGGCTATTCTATGAGAAGAACTGCCGTTGAATTACAAATTCCATACATATCTAATATTTCTGCTGCAAGAGCTACTATAGAAGCGCTAAAAATACCAAAGCATCAAAAGCTAAGAGTAACGCCATTATCAGTTAATAAAAACTTTAAATTCAAAGCAAGTTTATTAAGAAAAACGGTGAGAAATAAGATATGGAGCTAAAGGAAGCTATTAGGAAGAGGCGTAGTATAAGAGCGTTCAAGGCAGGCAAAATAGAGGATAAAGAAATTTTAGAAATTCTGGAAAATGCAGTTTTAGCGCCTTCCGCAGGCAATTTACAGAGCTGGGAGTTTGTAGTTGTAAAGAGCGACGAGCAGAAGGAAAAGCTGGCAAGAGCTGCGCTGGGACAGTATTTCATTGCAGAAGCTCCTTTCGTGCTCGTGGTATGCGCCAATCAAGCCAGAAGCGGCGCTCATTACGGGAGAAGGGGGTACGAGCTTTATTCTATCCAAGATACCGCGGCATGCATTCAAAATATATTGCTATTGGCTACTGACAAAGGGCTTGGCACTTGCTGGGTAGGCGCTTTCGACGAAAACGAAGTTAGAAAA
>JASEFT010000095.1 GCA_030018475.1 Candidatus Thermoplasmatota archaeon | reverse complement strand
TACAAGAGTAAAAGAGTCGCAAATCGTAGTTACGTCTTTAGTAACTGAAGTAGTACTTAAATTCACCCATACTCTATGCTGTAAAGAAGTGCCGTTGCCAGTATCTCCAGGAACCATTATCTTCAAATATGCGTAGTTTGTTGTGCTTGCAGGCACGTTTCCAAGATCTACTTTGCCGTTGTCATTAGTATCTGTCAAAGGCACACCTGAAATATTCATAAAGGTAACAGTCCAGTTAGTCCAGCTAGGTTTGTCTAGAGGTTTAGCTTCTAAATCTATCACGCCACTTTCTCCAGCTCCTGTGGCTATTGTAAAATTGTACACTACATAACCAGGCGTTCTGGCTTTAGCTTCCAGTGTTGAAGGCGTTACCGTTACTGTTAACGGCGCTCTTGCCTGCGCAGCAGGCGCAGCTACCAGAGGCACAAACGCTGCAATTACAACTACGAAAAAAACTCCTACAGCAATCTTTCTAAGACTCATAAATTCTTTCACCTTTTTTCCTCTTGGTATTTATAGTTAATAAGCTCACTGCTTAATAAATTTTGTGGGTGGTTATGTATTAAAACGTGTAGTAGCGATATAGTTCTTGAGCTCTGCTCATTTTATATCCAAAATAACATATACATCATTGTGCGACCTGAGACTTTGAATTGGTGTAATATCTTATTGGCGAGTTGAAATTATTTTCGAGAAGCGTTGAGAAAAGTCTTAGAGCAAACAGGAAATAGTCAAATACAGAAGTAAAGAAAGCCCCTTGTTACTACAGAAGACCTGCTTGAAGAAAAGAAAACTGACGAAAAAGAATACAGTTCATTCCCGCATGACTTAAATAAAAAAAGAGGGAGAAGTTTTTTTACGTCGGTGGTGCTACTTTCTTCTTCTTTGCAAACCAAGTTGCTAATGCTGCCACTACAACTACCGCTATCACTATGTATATTATTATCCAGTAAGTTCCGAACGGGAAGCCCCAAACGACTACTCCAGCTATCTCTATAACTTTGAGATTATCGTAAGTCTTTTTGTTAGTAGTATCCCATGTAAAGGTTAGACTAAATGTTCCTGCAGCTACTCCTGTGAGGTTAGTCGACTCTCCGCTTTCAGGATCCACACTTGCGATGCCCTCTGGAGGAGAAATGCTCCAAGTACCTGAGACTGGGCCAGTATACTGATTTGTTGTCTTATTGTACCCAGCTGCGTAAAGTGTATAAGTCATACCTTTTGCAAAAGGACCTGTGATTTCCATACCGCCGCCGTCGGGAGCGTCTCTGATAACTACTTTATCTGTGACAACAGTATAGAATGTCTTCGTTTCACCCTCAATTAAAGTAGTATCATACTGAAGCTGTGCCTTGAACTCATACTCTGTCGCGATTGTTAAGCCAGTTATACTCTCTGAGTGACTGCCTGACGCCGTTTTCGTTACCCAAGTCGTATAAGTCCATGCGGCAGCTCCTACCTGCCTCCAAGCAAATCTAACTTGCACGGTAGTATAACCAACATAGTCACCAACAGTATAATCCATATTCAAAGTCGCGCTCGTAGTCGTAATACCAGTGGCGGGTTTCGTAGTAACTGTTGGGATAGCTGGAGTAAGAGTAGTGAACGTCCGCACACCGCCATAAATAGTAGTACCATCGTACTTAAGCGTAGCATTGAATTGATACTCCGTACCGGAATCCAAACCTGTCAAAGTCTCTGAGTGACTGCCAGACGCACTCTTTGTCACCCAAGCTGTATTACTCCAAACAGCATCCGCTGTCTTCTTATAATCAAATCTAACCTGTACAGAAGCATAGTCACCAACAGTATAATCCATATTCAAGGTCGCGCCCGTAGTCGTAATATCA
>JASEFT010000094.1 GCA_030018475.1 Candidatus Thermoplasmatota archaeon | reverse complement strand
ATCAAAATTCCTTTAATAACTTTGGTTTTGTTTAGTTTGCTTTTACCAAACCCTCCCTCGAGTTTTGCTAAAAATAAAATTCAAGCAGAAGGAGAAATAAATGGAGAAATATTAGGGGAACAATTGTTTCAAGAATCGGAATTTCCATTGGAACCTTCAATTCCTGGAAGAATAGAGAAAACTGGAACCTATTTTGAGATAAGAGATAGCGAATATCTTAACATTACTTTAAAAAGCACCGAGGAAATAAAAATAGTTTTGGAATCAATTCCCAGAATGATTAGTATGGATATTGAGGCTGCTAAAGATAATATTAACTCTACTGAATTAACTATTGGAGGCTTAAAAGTAAATGAAACCTATTATAAATACCAAGACAGCTATAAAAATGAAACTGTTTTCGTTTCAGATGGAAATGGAAATTATAGCTGGCGACAAGATTTATCCCAACCCCATCACATCTGGATTCAAGAAAAAAGAGGAACAATATTCATTCCTGATGATTGCTCAAAATATGGAATTTGGGATGAAGCAACAAGAACCTGCACCTTAAATCGAGATTTAACCGAAAGCGTAGAGTTCACCTCAGATAATATTATTCTAGATTGCCAAACTCGTAATATAACAGGTGATCAGACCAGTTATGGTATTTATCTCAACGGTAAAACAAGTGTGGTAATAAAAAGTTGTATTATAAGCAATTTTTCAGTTAATCTCGGACTCTTCAATTCGAGCGGTAACACTATATCTAATAACAATTGTTATAATGGAAAATATACATGTCTATCTCTAGGGTTCTCAAACAACAACACAATATTAAACAATAATTTTTCGCATAGCAAATTTGGTATTTGGCTAAGTGACTCAAGCAACAATAATTTATTAAATAACACAATTTCGAACAATTCTGACCAGGGTCTCTCTTTTTATGGAAGCTCAAATAATAATCGCATGCTAGAAAATAATTGCAAAAATAACTACCATGGTGTGATCATTCATTCTTCGGGTAATATAATCTCTGAGAATGTAATAGTAGGAAATCAATCTGGTATTTTTTGTCGTTCAGAGAATAATACTTTTTATGGAAATAATATAAAAGGAAATAGGTGGGGTATTTTGCTTTACCCAGGATCTGGCAATAACACTATTTGGAAAAATAGCCTAACAGGAAACACAACAGAAGCTATTTTTCTTTGGAAATCATCTAGGAATCGCATTTTGGAAAACAGTATAAAAAGTAACTTCTGGTTTGGTATCGGACTGAGTCTTTCTAAGGATAATATTATATCTAAAAATGACATCAGTGATCATATATATGGCATCTATTTTGGATATGGCGCTTATCCTGAGTCACGTAATAATTTAGTCTCTAAAAATAACATAACGAGGAACGGTTATGGAATTTACTTGCGTTACTCCTATGAAAACCAAATTTTTCATAATAATTTCATACACAATGGTAGACAAGCGGTCATTTATAGCGGATTAGATAATATCTTCGATAATGGTTACCCTGATGGAGGGAATTATTGGTCGGATTATACTGGAGTAGATTTACATTCGGGTCCAAATCAAGATCAACCGGGATCAGATGGAATAGGTGATACCCCTTATATTTCCCGTGCTCGCCCTCATCACCGCATTATAGATAGATATCCTTTTATGGAAGAAAGCGGCTGGGAAAAGCCTCGAAAGTGGTCATTTGCCATTATTACTGACATTCATTTGGGGAGAGGTTATCCAGATTATGATGGGGAAAGTTATGATGACGGATATGGAGGAGAAGATTATTACCTTAGTGAAAGATTAAAGAAAGCAATCGATTGGATAAATGAAAATAAAAATAATATCAAATGCGATGGAACTCCTTGCCCGATTCAATTTGTTGCTGTTTTGGGAGACATTACTGAT
>JASEFT010000093.1 GCA_030018475.1 Candidatus Thermoplasmatota archaeon | reverse complement strand
GCGTCTTTATAAAAGATTTAAGCTGGGCGGAATTATGGTACTATCGTTCCAAAGAAATCATTCACCATGGAATAAAATCCCAAACGAAACAAGGAAATTAGTAATCGGAGAGGATATCATTTTTAGTTGTAATTCCCTCAATATCTCCTATCTCTTTTAGCCTCATCTCCATTTTTTTATGTTCTTATCACCCCCTCTCGTCCAATTATTTGATTATTCTAATATAGTCACTAAAAACCCGCTTGTAAAGAAAAATTCTCACCTGAATTTTTTACACCTCCTAAAATGTCGGTGCCTACAAAGAGCAAAGTCACTAAATTCCATACTATCAAATATAGCAGAAATTTCCTCTCGTGTGTCTCTCAATTCAATCTCCTTCCTTATAGCTCTCTTTAAATCAGGTAAATACTTGTATCCGCATATCCTGTTTAGCCTGGGCTCAATATCCAAAAGAGAAGAGGCAAGCCACCTCTGCTTCTGATTTGAATTCTTCCAATAGTCCACCTTGCCTACATTTTGCTCCACGCAAGACAATATAGATTCTATGCAATTAGTAGTCCTGAGACTCCTGCCAAGTTTTTCAAACATCCCAAGCTTATGCAAAGTTAGAACCTCATCTATCCCTTCATCTAAGCTCTTGACAGCCGATTCGTTAATAGTAGCAAGTTCTTCCCTTAACCTATCTATTGCTTCTTTTGTCTCCTCGTAAGTGGACTCCTTAAAAGCACGCTGTAGCTTCTTCCTAAAAGTATCTTGCCTTTTCTTGGGAAGATAACTCACTACATTCTCTATTTTATGCCACTGGCACCTCTGAATTAACGCCTTATCCCCAAATACCCTCTTTATACCCTTTATCAAACCTTTGCTCCCATCTACTACACAAAGTATTCCATTATCTATTTTCAAGCCTCTTTCAATCAAATCTTCAAGAAACTCCTGGCATACTATCCCGTTCTCGGTTCCTGACTGGACAAAGCCCAATATTAACTTTTTGCCTTCCATTGTTATTCCCAAAGCCACAATTAACTCATCCTCTTTGAATGTCTTCCCATCTATTAGGATTGCCACAATATCATACTCATCAAGTCTTCTCTCCTGTAACTCCTTAAGTTTTTGTGAACTCACCTTTATATATCTTCTTGAGATAGCGGATGGACTTAATCCAAATGCCTCTGGGATTGCTTGTGCCGCTTCTTCATACCGTCTGCAACTTATTCCAAATAGGATATTCTTAAAAGCGGATTCATCTAACTTATGTGGCTTTTTAAGGTACTCATATCACATTAATCTAACTTCTCCTCTTCCTTTTTTATCTCTCACTCTTGGGACATCTACAGGGACTTTTTGTTTTCCAAGGTATATTGAGCCTCCCTGTTTCCCCCACCGGTAGTAATCTAATTCATTATCCCTTTGGTATCTTTCTCCGGTTAATTGGGTCAGTTCATCCTCAAACATCTCATTTGCATAGAGTAAGCCCAGAGGGGTGAGTGACTGAGTGATTTCTGCTCGTATTTCTATATTTCGTATCTGTGGTAGTATATTTACGAGCCTTCTTATCTTGTCTCTTCTCTCTTTCACATTTTCTTTTTTCATATGCACCTCCAGTATTTAGATTTTAGGAGATGCCTCATAAATTTCAACTAAAATTAGCACACCTTCAGTAATCGAAATGAAGAACAAGTTTTCAGACTACAATACTCTACATCTTTACGACTTGTTTCGTGAGCGGTATCCGGATAAGAGCCTCTGTTATAGTACTCTCCGGAATATTCTCATCTCAGCCCATCTCTACACTACCAAAATAAAGAAAAGAAGGAAACCAAGAAAGAGGTTTGAAAAGGAGAAATCGGGTGAACTTCTCCAAATGGATACCTCAAGACACAAGTGGATTCACGGTATAGATGAGTACTTTAGTCTCATTGCTTTGCGTAGGGTGGTTGAAAAATATGGAGTATTTCAGGCTCTCTATACTGATAATGATTCTAAATTTAAGTATGAGAGGAAGAATCCTTCCCTTTACTTTAATTATCA
>JASEFT010000092.1 GCA_030018475.1 Candidatus Thermoplasmatota archaeon | reverse complement strand
GTGGGAGTAAAGGGTGTGTGGGAAAAAGCTCGGAATAGCGTTGTTGAACTTACAAAAGCTTCCATAGATACTGGTTTGATTTCCGTAGTTATGAACTTTAATATTAATGAAATAGATGATATTATCGACTTTGCTCTGTCGCGAGGGGTTCAAAGGATATGGATAAACGAGGTTGTTCCGTTTGGGAGAGCATACTTGAACAGAGAGTTAATTATTCCACAGCAATCTGTACTCGACGAAATTAAAGTACGTCTGCAAGATAAGTACAAAGATGATATTGAAAAGAAAAGGTTGTATGTCAACATTGGCATATTGGAAGACTTAAAAGATCGTGTTGAACATGTTCAGCCAATGTTCGTAATAAAACCAAATTCTCAAGTAAGAGTTTCAGACGGTTTACCATTAATCGTCGGAAATCTTCTAAAAGATGACCCTCATATTTTGTGGAATAAAGTCAACACAAGCGTTAGAGATCCCTGATAAAAACATTTGTTAATCAGCTTGCCAGCGTAAACGACCTTCCGAAAATTAATAATCTTTGTAGCCATTTTATTATCGACGAAAGGGTGATTAAGTACATTTGAAAACTCTAATTAAAAAAGAAGTTCAAGCTATCAAAAGTGTAATTGCTTCACGAAACATCGTAGTATTACTATTTTCAGCCTATCTTACTGGTTCTGTTTTCGGCTTTTTTTATTGGGCTTTATCATTAATTGTTAAGAGAGTTGGTGGAATAGAGATGGTAGGTCTTCTCTTTGCAATGACCTATATACTCTCGTTTTTTTGCCCTCTTCTTGGTGGAGTTGCTTCTGATATGTTTGGAAGAAAAAGAGTCATAGTGGCCAGTTCGTTAATCGATCTTTTTGGCGTATTCTCGCTTTTTTTGGCCGAGACGTTAAATAATATTGCTTTACTGACGGTGGGTTTTTTGATGTACGAGGGAGCTTCAACTATAGGTTCTCCTGCGATTTATGCTATCGCAGCTGAGTCTGTTGATGAGAAGAGTATCGGAGTATGTTACTCAATCCTTCAAATGTCAGGTTTAGCAGCATGCGGCATCGGCTCGTTGATTTTAGGCTTCGCTTTTGAAATCTCAGCAGTTAACGCTTTGGCAATCTGTATAATTCTAGTGATAGGCGCCCTCTTTTCTAGATTGTTTTTACGGGAAACCCTTAAGACTAGACAGAAGGGAAGAAAATATATAGAAGAATGTGTTCGCCCTTTAAAATCGCTTCGACAATTAAGCATGATACACTTTTTCCTTATTTTTTTAACAGTCTTAATCGGAGTTGAAACCTCCATCGATGGACCTTATTATTCGATATTTATGGACAGCGTCCTTAAAATAGATGCGTCTACTATTGGCCTAGTTTTCGCCTTAATCCCAATTAGTCAAGCCATGATTCAGCCTGTAGCTGGAAGAGTCACTGATAAGCTGGGCCCATTAACCTCGATTTTTATAGGCAATTTGGTTGGCGCTATATGCGTACTATTCTTTATCCTAAGTCCAACAAAATTCATCGCAGCAAGTTCGCTCATTATCGCATCCATGATTGGCTCCTTTCATAACGTAGGCTATAGGACACTCATAGCGAAGGAAAGCGAAGCATCACATAAGGCCCTAGCTTTTGGCTCCCTGGATGCGCTCTCAGCCTTGAGTTCCATGCCGTTTCCAGCAGTAGGGGCTGTGCTTTGGCAATTATCAACAATTTTACCATTTGTAGTATCAATTGTACTTTCATTGATAATTGCAATGATAACCCTAATAGTAAGCTTGTCGAAGAGAAATAATAAAAATGAAAAGTTTTAGTTCCCAACAATTTTGTCAGACGACAGAATAGAGTTGCTCGCGCGCATATTTTTCCTCCAAAGCTAGAATATACTTCGGGTCTAATGTTTTCATACTCTTTTTCTCCACTTTATGGTTTATGTGCAGTTATAAGATATAATTGTTGGCGATTTATCAAGAAAGAGTTTTATACAGTTTCAAAATTATTGTGCAATAACTTTGGTGATAAAGGTTGGATTTTGAATTAACCGCTGAAC
>JASEFT010000091.1 GCA_030018475.1 Candidatus Thermoplasmatota archaeon | reverse complement strand
GACAGCGGGAGTTGGCAGTTAGCAACAGGCACTACCACATGGTCCTTCGTTTGGGACACAACAACCGTTTCCAACGGTTGGCATACAATTTACGCAAGAGCTTGGGATGGCATTGATTATTCTGAAACTAAATCTGTAAATGTTTATGTGGATAATCCCGCGCCGCTACCTGACTTAGCAATTTCACCCGAAGATATTACGATTTTGCCTTCTAACACCGTCTCAAATGGCACCACAATCACAATAAATGCAACTGTTCATAATATTGGCAACGCGGCTGCACCTAATATTACAGTAAGATTTTATGCTGATACTACTTTGATAGCCACAAAAACAATCTCCTCCTTATCTCCAACAAGCTCTATCACCTTATCGACAACTTGGACTGCAACTCCTGCTGGAAATTATACGGTTAAAGTTATTGTTGATCCTGATAATCTGACTGCTGAAAGCGACGAGACTAACAATGAAGCAACGAAAATTCTTACTGTAGTTACCGAAAACATTCCACCAGTTGCAAATTTCGTGTTTTATCAAGGAACGAAAGCAATAGACGGCGAATACGTTAATATTACACTTAGAGTTGCAGGCAGACCCGGAGCTGTTATTAATCTTACTTTAAAAGAAAACAACGTTAGCATAGCAAACTTAAGTGTGACAAGAACGACGGGAAAGCCGAACGAGGCATCTTTGGATTTCCTATTTAATGCATCTAGATTCTATGAGGTTGTTGTAGAAAGAGTTTCTGGCGGTGGCGGTAGCAGTGTCTGGGTTATCGTTAATTACACAAATGGAAATATAACTTCGGAGCATATGGTATTTAACCAAGGCGAAGGGGGCGAAGGCTCGCAGATACTAAACCTAACACAACTACTCGATGAGATGCTCTATTCCGTAGGCTTCGTTAAGTTTGATGCAAGCTACCCGTTATCTTACGACCCAGACGGCGTAATACTAAATTGGAGCTGGAATTTTGGTGATAACACTTACGGCTACGACGAAGTTGTATCCCATAACTATCTACCTGGAAATTATACTGTGACTTTAACTGTAAGAGACGATGACAACGCGCTAGCGAGCGTAACAAAAACAATTACAGTTTCAGATAAACTTGAAGAATACGCAACTCGTAGAAATCAATTCGGTATAGCGCTGCGCTGCCCTGCAGATTTAACTATAATAAATGCAACTGGCGCTTTGCTCGGCTATAATGAAAGTAGCGGAAGGCACGAGAACTGGCTACCAAATGCTACAATGATTATAGCAGGCGATATAGAAATTTACTTTGCGCCTGGCGATTTCAATTATACTTACACAATTAGAGGCTTTGGGCCTGGCGATTTTGTATTTGTATTTGCTCCAGGCGATTTTGGGCCTGGCGATTTCTATAAAATAGAATCAACAACATCAGTGCAGGATATAGATAAGATAAGAACAGCCTCAGACGGCACTATAATTCTAACTTCAAATTCAGATAAATTCTACTCACTTTATATTACAAATGGTACTCAAGTATTTGCACTCAGAGATGTGCCTATCAATGCAAATGCTACACATATTTACGAAATAACAAACTGGTCTGCAATTAGCGAGACAGGAATTTATTCTGTGAATTTGACTGTTGATGAGTTGAGTGACAGTATTGTTGATAGAGTGGAAGAGCTCTGGACTAATTTTAATCTAAATGATATTTTCAAGCCAGACCTTGCAATAATAGAATTAAGTTTGGTAGCGCGAGCCAAAGTCGGCGAAAATGTATCTGTAAAATTAGTTATCAAAAATCTAGGCAGCTATCCAGCGAAAAATATCAAAGTGAGATTTCTAGTTAATAACGAGTCTTACGAAGATTTTGAAATTTTATTACTTGCGCGTGGAGAGAGCATGGAAATAACATTTTACTGGTCTACTCAAATAGAGGGTCGATACTGGCTTAGCGTCTGGGTAGATCCAGATAATGATATTAAAGAAACTGATGAAGATAATAATTTGATAGGCAAGAGTACAGAGATAATAAAAGAGGCGATAATCCCAACAGCTCCTTCTCCTTTACCAACTCCTGCCATTATCGGAGGCGCTATTGCTGCTACTATCGTTATTGTAGCTGCTCTTTTAGGAACTGAAGTTGGTAAATACTCTCTATTCTCGTTTTTTGCACCTCTATACATCAAGCGCAAGTACGCAGCATTAGATCAATTCACGCGCGGCAGAATTTATAACTACATTGAGCTCAACCCAGGCGCACATTATAACTCAATCAGAAGCTCTCTTAATTTAGGCAACGGCACGCTTTCATATCATCTAAAAATTTTAGAAAAAGAAAGTTATATTAGAACTGAAACTGAAGGTATGTATAGAAGATTCTATGTT
>JASEFT010000090.1 GCA_030018475.1 Candidatus Thermoplasmatota archaeon | reverse complement strand
AGCAGCAACAACACCATGCATTCCCCATATCATTTTTAACCTTGTCATAATCCAAATCATGTAGCAGTCCAACCAGCATCCACTCTCTTTCATTCTCATTTAATGCTCTCGCCAACTCTCCCATTATACAAGAAACCATCAAAGCATGGGCATATTTGCTTGTACCCCTAACAAGCCTTAAAGCTTCATCTTTAGATATCATAAGTTACTACATAGGTGCAGATTAAACTATTGAATTATTTTCAAAATAGAAAAATTCATAGATAGGATAAATAGATATTTAGAGGGAGAAGAATGGCAAGTAAGATTCTTAAAAGGATGGAAGTCCTTCGGGGATTTATTCAGATTCCCAGAGAAAACATACCTGAACTGCTGGGTAATACCTCACTACCACATATTACAACACTCAATGGTAACCCAGCGAGAATTGACAAATACGGTAGACTCTGGTCTTCCTTTCTAAAAGGGAAATTTCACCCAGGTAGCCGAATACAATTAACCAAAAATAATGAGGGATTTCAAGTGAGTTTACTTGAAGGTTCCCATGAAGCGAGAAAGGAAAATAGGAAAATAAAACAAAGTAAAGGTCGTAAAGAAGGAACTGAAACAAGCTCTTTTGGGTCCCCTGGAAGATTTGGTCATGACTCATCAAAGTTTTACAATAGTAAGTTGTATGAAGGCTTGCCTAAAGAAAAAGAGAAAGTGATATACTTTGAGAACGAAATTAACAAAGACTTTCTAAACAAGATTTTTTGCAAAAGTAGCGAAAACATGGAGGAATTACCGGACAACAGCGTCCATTTAATGGTAACTTCACCTCCTTACAATGTTGGAAAAGAGTACGGTAAAGGGCTCACATTAGATGAATATAGAGGTTTACTATCAAGGGTGTTCAAGGAAACATACAGAGTCCTAGTTCCAGGCGGTAGAGCTTGCATTAATGTGGCTAACTTAGGCAGAAAACCATACATACCCCTAGATGTTTTTGTAGTTCAAAGCATGTTAGATATTGGCTTTCTTATGAGAGGCGAAATAATCTGGGATAAAGGCTCAAGCGCAGCGGCTTCAACTGCATGGGGAAGCTGGTGTTCGCCGAGTAACCCTACGTTAAGAGACGTTCATGAATACGTATTGATTTTTTCAAAAGAGACATTTAGTAGACAGAATCCAAAAGGAAGAAAAAGCACCATTACGCAAGAGGAGTTTTTAGAGTGGACCAAAAGCGTGTGGACATTCCCAGCAGAATCTGCTACTAGAGTTGGGCATCCTGCTCCATTCCCAGCTGAGTTGCCTTTAAGGCTCATCAAACTTTACACTTTTGAGGGAGAAGTTGTATTAGACCCGTTTATGGGTAGCGGAACAACAGCAATAGCAGCTCTTCAAACTAACAGATATTATGTGGGTTACGATGTAGAACCAGAGTATGTGACGTTAGCTGAAAAGAGAATCAAAGATTTCTTAAAGAAACAGTCTCAAATTAAATTAGCCGAATTTTTAAGTTAACTCTCTTTCCAATAATCTACCCATCTTTGGTACGGTTTATATTCTATTGCTGAACGTTGCCAAAAAATCTCAATTTTCTTAGTATCCTTATCTTGAAGTAACTTTAACAGCGCATCCTTACTTTATTTCCACTCCGCGAGGATTTGTTCCAGGTTTTGGAAGCTTAAAATATCTTTCTCGACCCATGACTCGAAAGACTCTTTGTTTAACTTCAAGAGGTATATATGAAAAAATGCCTTTTTTATTCCATTTAATTTGAACAAGTAAAACATCAGTTTTAGGGACATAAGTCTCCATAAATTCTCTTGCTTTTTGGGCATCAACAGTCCATGAAAATTTAACTCCTCCCATTCCTGTAATGGTTTTAATAGAAATTGGATATCCAAATAACCTTACGTCAACTTCAGGTTCGGTTATAGGAATGTCTGTCTCTACATTTTTCTCTCCGAACTTATAAATCAATAGCGCAGTCAAAATTTTTTCTCGAAGCGAACCAACTTCCATTCCAACTTTTCCAGCTCTGGAACTTTCTAATTCAGCAAGCTGAAATAGGTAAGGTAAACGCTTTACAATTTTATTTACAAGATTCTTATCGTCAAATATCTCAATTAAGCGACTGGGCATCTTATGTCTTCCTGCCATATGCGTCATTTATTTCTCTACATATATTTTGCGATAATCGTAACTTCTCTAGCAGCCTCTAAGCATTTAATATTAGAGCTAAAAACTCTGAAAACATAGAGGATAGGGTCCGTATTGGCTGTTTTTCAAATCAAAATATGTTATGTTATTGTAGTTGTTTCTTTAATGCTTCCTTCAATGCTGGTAATATTTCGTATAAGTTGCCTACAACGCCATAATCTGCAACCTCAAACATTGGTGCATTCTCATCTTTG
>JASEFT010000089.1 GCA_030018475.1 Candidatus Thermoplasmatota archaeon | reverse complement strand
TGATTTCTCATAACCAACATAATATATTGCAACTTTCGATTCCAAGCTTGAAAGCGCTGTCCTGGAATATGGATATGCGATAATGAGATCTGGGTTCAATCCGATTATCTTCTCTAAACTAGGACTGGCTGCTTTCCCAACGGTCGTTTTGTTGCGTACCTCCAGCGGATATCCCTTCTGGGCAGTACCGTCATCAACAGCCACAATCTTATCACCACAGCCTATCGCGTATAAGGTTTCTGCGTATCCCGGCGTAAGGACAATAATGCGCTCTGGTACAGTTGCCAAAGTAACAATTCTGCCCTCGCCATCTATTACCGTTGTAATATTTATGCTTCTTATTGATGGCCCTTCTACCCTCTGGCCTATTAATTTTTGAGATAGTATATACGCACCACCAAATGCGGTGCCTATGAGCACGATTATGACTATCCACAATTCGATTTGTTTCTTTACGATTTCCGTCATTTTTGTCATCGTAGCAACTTTTTGTTTTTCGTGTTACCTATAAATAGTCCGAACATAAAAAGATTTCGGTAGCAAAATTTTTATATTCGTAGCACAATTGTCTTATGGAAGTGCTACTATGACCGTAGAAAGAGTTGGAGTATCTTTTGAGCCCGAGTTATTGGCTAAATTCGACGCATTGATAAAAAAGAAGGGATATACAAATCGCTCTGAGGCAATCAGAGATTTGGTAAGAAAATCGCTTATTGAAGCAGAGATTGAGACTGAGAAAGGCGATGTTATTGGAACAATTACAATTATTTACGACCACGATGTAGGCGATGTTACAAATAGATTATTACATCTTCAACATCATCATCAGTCCGAGATTTCCTCGACAACTCATATTCATGTTGACGAACATACATGTCTTGAGGTCCTTGCGGTTCATGGAAAAGCTAAAAATGTGAGAAAATTAGCAGATAGTATAAAAGCAATAAAAGGAGTAAAACATGGTGAGCTAGTTATAACAAAACCTTCATTTTGATGTTCTACCATCAGACAAACATGCACATAGAAAAAGGAAGTTATAAAACGCACTACCAACGACAGCTTTCCGGAAGGTTATCTTTCTCCATGACTCTTCGGCCGTTATCGCTCCCTCATCCTCGCATTCGCTCGGACTTCTCATAACCGTGAATCAAGGAAACTGCGACTTTTAAGTTGCATGGGGAATTGCTTTTAAATCTTTTTAGTTTACGAAATTAATTACTGTCCAAGGAAACTAAGCGATCTCTCAGAACAGCCCGCTAATTCTATATTAGCTGGGCTGGGGCCAACAATGCCTGTTTCAAAAGTACTCAACATTTTGAAATGGGCATCAGCCTACGAGTTGTTCAGGAGACAACCGAAGTTTAGGTTGCGTTATCCGAGGGGACATCTTTGGAGCAAGAGCAAGTTTTACAGAACAGTTGGTGATACAGACTTGCAAACAACGATTAACTATGTGAGAGAGCAAAAAGAAAAGTACCAAACAACTTTAGCTCAGTTCGCAGTTTGAGAAACCACACCGTTTACGGTGTGGAGTAGGTCATTATAAGCGCTACGTAGCACTCGTTCAAACGTTCCAAAATTTTTCTCTCAGATACAGTGAACAGGCTGGTTATTTTATCACGTTTCTGTTCGACGAACCTCATAAAATCTTCAATCAATTGCGTTGTATCTGAGGTTCTTTCCTTCAGCTCCAGGGCGCTGCATTCTGCAATTGCATAAGCTATTTTTGTGTTTGTTTGCGCTTGGCGCAGTGCATTCTCCAGCTCCGAGTTCATCCATTGGGTTTGGCTAAGTCAGTCTGGCAAAGTGCAGAGCTCGTTTTTAATTTCGTTAATCAATTCTTGCATGTCCGAGATTTGGTTTAGCGTAGCGCTTGGTCTTAGTTTTAGTTTCGTTTTGCTACTTGTTTCCTTTACTTTCATTTTAAATCTCACCTCCTGATAATTTCTATTTTTTCGGCAAGTAGCCTAATAGAATTCTTCAGCTCGCATAGCGTTTTTCACAACCTCATGAAGCACGTTATTCGTTTCAACGAGCAGGTAAGCTGCTACTGCACTTGCGAAGCCTAGATTACCAAGCTACTGTGATTACTGTTACTAAATCATCCATTCTTCCACCTGCTTGTACGTTTTCATTCCGAGCGCTTTCGCTCTCTTTACCATTGCCTTCAGTATTACAGCAGCTCTGCCGATGCAGGAGAAGTGTCGCCCTGCGGTTTGCGCTTTCAGCAGCTCATCTATATATTCGTTCGTTTCATGAATAAATCTATCCCATCTTTGTAAATTTTTGTTAACTATTGTTAAATAATAATTTCGAATTTTTAATATCAAAATTGGCATATTTATCAGTAGTTCCGAAGGTGTTTTTCCGAGTATAAATTAAATATTTTGTATGCCGTACGAGACCATGGGATTGGATCCACATGATCTCTCCGACATACAATAAGAAAATAGGTAAAGAA
>JASEFT010000088.1 GCA_030018475.1 Candidatus Thermoplasmatota archaeon | reverse complement strand
GCATTGCCTCCACCGATCACACCAACCCTCTTACCTATTTTAATCTTTTTTTTAAGGTTCGCATCTTTTAGGAATTCCATAGCATATAGGACACCATCTGCATTCTCATTTGGGATGTCTAATTTCAGTGATTTATGTGCGCCTGTAGCAATAAATACCGCCTTGTATTCCTTCAAAATATCATCAAAGAGAACATCATTACCTACAGTAACATTGGTTTTAATCTTTACACCTGCGTTTCTAATATTTTGAATATCAATATCAAGAATTTCCTTTGGCAATCTATATTCTGGTATGCATACGGCAAGCGCACCCCCCGCAACAGGTAAAGATTCAAAGACAGTAACATCATATCCTTTCTCTGCAAGATAGTAACTTGCAGTCAGTCCTGCCGGACCGGAGCCTACAACAGCTACTTTCTTTCCAGTTGGCGCGCGCTTTTTAATCACTTTTGCTCCTTCAGCTTGCTCCGTAACAAAGCGCTTGAGCTCACGTACAGCTATAGGCTCGTTCAGTTCGCTACGCCTACATTCACTCTCACAAGGTCTGTGGCAAACTCTTCCAAGTACAGAAGGAAATGGCACTTTCTCTCGAATCACATTATATGCCTCAGCAAACTTTTCTTTCTTGATAAGCCTAACGTAGCGCGGAACATCTATACCTGCGGGACAGGCGTTGCTACATGGAACTAGCTCTTTTTCACGTTCGGCCAGCATCATTATTTTCTTATCTGTCAACGCGCCGGTAGGGCAAACCTCAACGCATGCGCCACAGAACTTGCAATCAGAATCTTTAAGAGAAGCGCTTGAAATAGTACCTACAACAAACTCGCTACCATTCCAAACGAAGTCGAGCGCGCCTACTCCTCGTATATCCTTGCATACTCTAACACAACGCAAGCACCCTATGCATAAATTATAGTCGCGTTCAAATAAAGGCTCATCTTTCAAGCTCGGAAGCCCTCTGGACTGGTATCGGGTAAGCTCTGGTTTGATTCCAATGTACTCAGCAACCTTTTGTAGCTCGCACCTACCAAGCTTAGGGCAGCAGCGCTCGTTTACAGGCACATTAAGCGAGCAGGGCTCTCTGCTACAGCCTTCACGCTCAGCGCAAGTCAAGCATGCGTGAGGATGGTTAGCAAGAATTTGTGCTAAGTTATCGCGTCTTAGCTCTTTGAGGCGTGGAGTGTTAGTGTGGACAACCATTCCCTCAGTAACGAAAGTATTGCATGCAAGTGAAGTGGTTTGCGCACCTTCAATCTCAACTACGCAAAGCTTACAACCTTCAAACTCTTTGGGAAAAGAGTTTCTGACCAGCTCGTTACCGCGATAAATAGCATTGCCTGGCTTCATGCCAATTGCAGGTGGTAAGTTAGGATGGGCGCAAAGTGCTGGAATGTATATACCCACGCTCTTAGCAGCGTCTAGTACAGTTGAACTTTCCTCAACTTTGACCTCTACATCGTCAATAGTCAGTGTTATCATTTTTTTCATTTTAGCTTCTTACACCTGCTTAATTGTTCCAATCGCTACCAAGAGTGCGTAATCGCTCCTCGTTCGCAAGCCAGTATGCACGGCAACTTCCTTTCGCCACTCGTGGGCTTGCAAGGTGCGCAAGTATATTTGATTTTCTTGCGTTCTTCTAACTTTACTAGTGCTACAGGCTCTTCTCGGAGAGGGTCGTTTTCATCAGGTCCTACTACCATAACACCGTAAGGGCATGCTTCTACACACTTACCGCATCCGTCGCACTTATCTGTATCGATAGTAATGAAATACTCTCCGGAGCCGTCTTTGTAGCCGTAGTTAGCCAACATATTTTTCTCACTTTTTATGTAGCTTTCTGCGCTTTTTCGAATAGAGCCTTTGCGAAAAGCGCTCCACCAACAGCTCCTACGATCTGAGTATCAAAATTCGGTGTAAGTGCCTTGATGCCTAGTTCGTTTTCTAATCTTTTTACAACGCCCTCGTTTTTAGCAATGCCACCAGTAATAGCAAAATCTTTTTCTACGCCCACGCGCTCTAGCAATGTAAATATTCTATGAGCCATTGCCGAGCAATATGCAGCCAGTACTTTGCTTTTAGGCCATCCTTCGCGTAGTAGCCCGGTAGCCTCTGATTTTGCGAATACTACACAAGTACTGCTTACCGGCGGAGGCTCTATTTCGACTTCTAATGAAAGTTTACCAACCTCTTCGATAGGCACAGCTAATAGGTCTGCAAATACTTCCATACCTCTACCTGTGCCGGCAGCGCATTTATCGTTCATAAGGAATGCAGTTACCTTGCCCCGCTCATCACAGCGTATCGCCTTGCAATCCTGCCCACCCATGTCCAGCACTGTTCTTACAGTATTGCCGTACATAAAATTAGCGCCTCTAGCATGACAAGCTATCTCTGTTATCGCTTTGTGAGCAAAAGGAACGTTTACTCGTCCGTAACCAGTTCCTACAATGTAATGAATATTTTCTATTTTAAGACCTGT
>JASEFT010000087.1 GCA_030018475.1 Candidatus Thermoplasmatota archaeon | reverse complement strand
TTCAGGCATAAATTTTTAAAGTTCAAAGGCAGAAAGAATGGATTAATCAATGTAGCCAGAGTCTGAAAATGTTACCGATCTTAGTTGACTTTACATCTATTTACTTTTGCTCTGCTGACTCGCTCTTTCTCATTCGCCCCACAGCTTCTCTTATCTCTTCAACAGAAGCTTCTTCTTCAATTGTAGATAGATCCCCCAAATCCTTTTTCAGCCAGAGCGCTTTCATTACCCTCCGCATGATTTTACCGCTACGCGTTTTAGGTATTGCCTGTACAAACTCTACATCGCGCATTACAACAATAGGACCCATGACTTTTCTTACCCATTCTATAAGCTCTTTTTTAAGTTGCTCAGCAGGTTGATAATCTTTTTTTAAAACAACGAATGCGCAAGCTACCTCGCCTCTAAGCTCGTCAGGTATGCCGGAAACGCCAGCCTCAACAACGCTCGGATGACTTATTAGAGCGCTCTCTATTTCTACAGTACCTATTCTGTGAGAGGCTATTTTTATAACCTCATCGGCTCTGCCTGCAAAGAAGAAATAGTCATCTCTATCGCGCCAAGCTGCATCGCCCGTATAATACATTCCTGAAGTTGCTTTTGTTCTCTCCCAGTAAGCTTGTTTGTAGCCTTCTAAATCTTGCCACAGCATAGGTGTAAGTCCTGGAAAAGGTCTTCTAACTACAAAAACACCTTTTTTATTTGGCGGTAGACTCCTGCCTGTTTGTTCGTCAACTATATCGCCAGCTAAACCTGGTACTGCGAAACCAGCAGAGCCTGGCTTTATAGGATGTTGACCTAATCCATAGAAGTTTGCTATCATAGGTCCTGAGCTTTCTGTCTGCCACATATGATCTAGTACTGGGATTCTCTCTTCTAAAACTTCTTTCTGTAGCCATCTCCAAGCTTCTGGATTGAGAACTTCGCCTGCTACAAAAATCCTTTCTAAAGAGCTTAAATCATGTTTCTTCGCTTGCTCTTTGCCTAATCTCATCAAAGCTCTCACACCTGTTGGCGAGGTAAAAACCCCTGTAACTCTATTACGCTCCATAACAGACCACCACATATCGCTGTGAGGATAATCAGGAGTGCCTTCGTAGAGTATAGAAGTACAGCCGACAAGCAAAGGTGCGTAAACATTATAGCTATGGCCTACTATCCAACCTATATCTGAAGTGGAGAACCAGATATCATTTTTTTTCAGTCCATGAACCCATTTTCCCATACAGTAGATATAAATCTGATATCCCCCATGACAGTGAGTGGTAATTTTAGGTTTTGCAGTTGTGCCTGAAGTGGGTAATAGAAACAGAGGCTCGTTAGCTTCTACTTTTACAAAATCGCTACTCGCGCACTTACCGTTTTTTAAAAAATCTTGCCAGTAAATATCTCTACCTTCTTTCATCAAAAGCTCTGCTTCTTTTTTAGATTCTTCATAAACTACTACTTTCTTCACCTGCTTTGGATAGCAAAGCTCTATAGCTTCATCTATTGTTTTCTTCAGCTCAACAACCTTACCTCTTCTTGAGCTAAAGGTCTGCGTAAATATATATTCAGCGCCTGAGCCCATTATTCTCTCTGCAACTGCGCTAGCTGAAAAACCTGCGAATATTACTACATGTAAAGCTCCCATCCTAGCGCATGCAAGCATTGTGGCTACCGCGCTTATATTCATTGGCATGTAGATAACCACGCGATCGCCTTTTCTTATACCGAGCGCGCGCAAGCTAGATGCTATATTCTTCACTAGCTCGAGTAGCTTAGAATAAGTTATTTTTTCAACTTTACCGCTTTCGCCAGATTCGTAGATAAAAGCATTTCTGTTACCAAGACCTTTTTCTACTTTATAATCAAGACAGTTATAAGAAATATTAGTAATGCCGCCTAGATACCATTTGAACGTAGGATATTGCCATTCAAATACTTTATCCCATTTCTTGAACCAGTAGATATCTTCACTAGCGTTTTCCGCAGCTTCATGCCAAAACTTTTCAGGCTCTTCTTCAGCTATCTCGATGAATTTTTTAACTTGGGGCGGTATTTTAGCTATTTCCATCGAATTTGACTTGACTACTATGTCGTTTTGAACATAAAAAGCTAACGCTCAGATTTCGAGAGCTACTGTTCAATTTGCTGTGATTAGATAGCTTCTTATTACTAAAAATCACAAGTAGAGAATATAAAATCTATGCTGCCTTCTAACCAGTTATCTATACTCGCTTAGTAAATCATCTCAGCACTCAACCTCAATTTTGGAAATCCCAGATACTCCAACCAATCTTTTCCTTCAGGATCAAACCCACCATGCTCTACAGGTGATTCCCCTGCTCTCTTTCCAAACGAGAATCTCCTGAAATTTTGGTAGAGCTTATGAGCATTTAGGAAATTATTCGCAGTAATTTCGCTACCAAAATGCACTATTCTTCTTGTTCTATCTCTCTGAAAACGCTGTGGTCTTTCTACGCCATTTGTTGTAGTATACTTCTCCCCAAATTCTCTCTCCGAAATAGCATTCCACACTTCTTGATATCTTATTAATCAAGTTCGCAAAAGGAGTTATTTTGAGTGGATAAATACCTTA
>JASEFT010000086.1 GCA_030018475.1 Candidatus Thermoplasmatota archaeon | reverse complement strand
TTTCCCGTGAAGGGCTTTTCTTTTTTCTAAAAAGAAAAGGGCTTCAGGGAAAGAGAAAAGAAAACGGTACTTTCCTAGCATAAGGTACGCGGTGTTCGGCGGTTCGAGTCCGCCCCAGCCCATAAAAAAGAGCTTTGACAATTATGAAATTCGACCTTCATGTGCATAGCAAGTATTCTCAAGACGCTGCTGGAGAAATAAAAGAAATAATAAAAAAATCTAAGAAGATAGGCTTGCAGGGTGTTGCAATTGTAGACCACAACGAAATAAAAGGCGCACTTGAAGCTTTGGAATTTTCTGAAGCTGAAAATTTTGTTGTCATACCTGGAATAGAGATTTCTACAGCTCAGGGGCATGTAATCGCGCTAGGAGTGAAAGAAATAGTACCTAGTAATTTAGAGCTAGAGGAAACAATATCAAAAATAAGAGCTCTCAGCGGTATAGCGATAGCACCGCATCCGTGCAGGCCCTTCTCCAAATTTGCAAGTTTCGAGAAAGTCATGGCGCTAGAAATTTTCAATAGCAGATGCTGGAAATTTGAGAACAAAAGAGCTGAAAAACTTTCTAATAATCTTAAACTCGGTAAAACAGCAGGTAGCGATTGCCATACTCTTGAAGAGCTCGGCTACGGAATTACGGAATTCAAAACTCAAAGTGCTAATTACGAGAATTTAATTGAAGATATAGTTAAGCGCAGAACTACTTGCTATGGTAGCTATACCTCAAAGTTCAGAATTTTGTGTCAATCTTGCAAAAATTTTAAACTCTGGCTAAAGAGGGGCTGTAAAAGAATTTAGCGCCTATAAAGTTAACTGAACTCTTTCTTAGCGAATAGTAGAATTATCATTGCAAGAGTGCAAAATGCCATTGATACGAAGAAGCCGAAACTTAGAATTCCTAGAATACTGCATATTAGAGAAGCTTTCCAGCCTTTCCTTGCAACTGCTAAAATACCGCCTAGAAGCGCTATAGTTGCGAAAATAGCTATCCATGCAGCGCCTACTATCTGAAATGCAAGATCTGCTTTTATCAAACGAAAAAGTATTACGGCACAAATCCAGCTGAGTATCGCAAATATACTTGCAATTATTAGAACAACTCCTGCAACAGCTCCTTTAGCGCCTTTCTTTTTTAAAGGCTCTAAAGTGATGGGCTCTGGCACTATCGGCTCTAAAGTCACAACTTCTTCAGCTTTTTTCACCATACTTTTTTCACCACACTTTTTTCTTAATCCGCTTCATAAGTTTTTTAAATTTACCTTCCTCTGCAATAACTTTCTCTCCTGTTTTTGCAAGCTCTACAAAATCTTCTAAAGAGCTTAGACGCTCAATTTTTTTACCTGCGAGTTCGTTGCACAGCATCAGTATCTCCTCTTCGCTACCAATGTAGCTATAACTTCCACCTGTAATTGCTGCAATTTCTTTCAGCAATTTCTCCTGCTCTTCTTTGCGCTCGCCTAAAAGTATAGTATTTACTATAATATTTTTATCTCTTGCTTTTAACGCTGATTGCTCAGGCGCTTCACCTATATTGTCGAAACCGTCTGTAAAAATAGTTAATGTTTTTAAGCCCTTTTCGCAAGCACTACTTTCAAACATTGCTATAGCTCCGTTGATAGCGCTAGAGATAGCAGTCCTTCCTGACGGCTTTAGCTCTTTAAGTACTGATGAGGCTTGAGCTAAAGATTCTTTAGATACTTGTGCAAGCGGCGAATGCACTACGTAGTTATACCCAAAACTCATTATTCCAACTCTATCTTTAGTACCTATTTTATGAGATGCAATTGTAAGAGCAGCTTTGTTTGCACATCCAAATCTGCTCGGCTTGTAATCTTCCTTCCGCATAGAATAAGAAGAATCCACGGCAAGAATGATATCTGCGCTTTTAGGTGCTACTGAAATCTCAATAGTAGTAGCAGGAGTAACTTCTAATTGCATAGGATGTGTATAAAAAACCCTGAGCTTTATACCTTCAATTTCAAGCTTATCGCCTCTTTTAAAAGTTTTGTGCTCGAGCTTCTCATAAATTTTTTCAGCTAAAGAGCTCAGAGCCTCAAGCTCTTTTAAAGACCTTACTCGGAGAATGAGCTTTCCTGCCATTTTTGTTTTTATCACTTTCGATAACAGCTTTAGCAATATATGAAATTTTTTGTTCCTTTTACAACTTTTTTGCAAGATAATAACGTTTATATACCGTGAAATCTTTTTATCATTCCGTAAAAAATAGTAAAGGATAAAAAATAGTAAAGGAGGACTAAGATGAAAATAAAAGAAAAGGAAGCGGTATCACCAGTCATCGGCGTAATTTTGATGGTGGCGATAACAGTGGTACTAGCGGCAGTGCTATACGTGTGGGTGAGCGGTTTCATGGGCGGCGGCGCGCAGACACCAACGATAAGTTTGGGCATGGTCACAGTAAAGCGTAATGAAACCTTACCAGGATGGGCAAATGTAAGCTGGCCAATAGCTGGGGTGTCTAGAGCTGACATAAAATGGGACGAGATATCTCTCACAGTAAGTCTAAACGGAATAACTACGGTAGCAACTACTTACAAAGTGTATGAAACGGATGTCATATATGTAAAAGCAGGGCATACAGTGGGTGTTAACATTACAACT
>JASEFT010000085.1 GCA_030018475.1 Candidatus Thermoplasmatota archaeon | reverse complement strand
AGCCATCTCATGATTTCTTTTTCTTCCTTTCCTTAATGGAAAGGTAAGCATTAATTATAGCCCTTTTATCTTTCTCTGGCAAGCTTGGAATATCCTTGAAAAGGCTGATTAATTCTGCTTCCTTTATCCCTAACTGCTCAAGTTTAGACTCCATCAAAAGGCCATCCAATTGCCTGAATGGAACGCCTAAAGCCTTAGCAATCTTTCTCAGCTTCTCCTTAGAAGGAATAAACCTTCCACTCTCAACATCAGAAACATAGCTATTAGTTACATAACCAAGCTTCTCAGCCAATTGTTGCTGAGTTAAACCCTTTGCTTCCCTTAATTTTCTTAATTTTTTACCAAACGTCATATCGCTTTCTACCGATGTTAGCATTGGCAAAAAGTGATGTCAAGAGGTATTCACTTCTAATACGTTCTTTAAATTTCTCTCCCCTAGGATAAAGTTATTTAATTTCAAGAGAGCGTATTTGCCCAAATCAATGGTTCACCGGAAAAGAAATAAGTTTCTCTCTAGCCCTTGCTTTTTATAAAAGACAAGGCGATATGAATCGCCTTGTCTTGCACTCTTATTATGCGCGCGCTGCGCTTGCGTGAATAACGATAAAGATTGAAAAGAGAGTCTTCATTTTTCAGACCACCTAGTGTATTTAATTACCAGTGACATGAAAATCAAAGAATATAGAAACAATATGGATGCTGGTGCGATGATGTGCGGGCTCTGGTTTAGGGCGAATTGATAGCTTAATAGATGAGATAATGAGGCGGTGGGCACCAGTAAGGCGGGTACGTAGCCCATTTTGGAAGTACGCTGACCGGATAGTACACTGGTGGCAGCATTATGAGAAGATTGTAGAGGATGTTAGCAATAGCACTAAGTTTGGCAGGATCTCTGGCAAAGTTACCTAACCAGAATCCAAAAAGAGTGCCTAAAAACCAAGATAGTATAAACACTGTGAAAGCATGAACTATCAACTCACCTACATATATCGCCATCATTACAAACACTGGTATTGCGGGCAAGGCGGCATTCAATAAGGCTCCAATGCCGCATCCTAAAGCATACTCTAATGGATGTAAAGGACTTACAACGAATATGTCTTTAATTCTGTAGTAGTGTTTGTGAAAAAACAGTTGTTGCGAAACAGCATTTGCACCAGCATTCCACGACAAAGTTACTGTGGCGCCTATCAAAGCGTAGATTTCAAAACCTTTACCTATAACAAGTGCAAATATTATGTACATTGAAAATGGTATTATGAGCTGGTTGACTATCCAAAGCTTGCTGGCTAAAAACCAAGAACTGTAAATTCTCATGACACTAAGGACTCTAAGAAGCTTCATCTTTCATCACCGATTAGACATGAGTTCTATGAAAACATCTTCTAGGGTTACTCCTTTAATAGTAAATTTTACTCTCAACTTAGAAAGCTCGGATATTAAATGCTGAAGTTCTTCAGAACTTCTTATGTAAATCGTAATTCTTCCGCTTTCGTAAAGGAATTTGACATCCATATTCTCCAGATAAGTTTCGAGATCTTTACTCACTTCCCCGATAAAGACTCTATATTTATAGAGTCCAACTTTGCGCAATAGTTCTTTAACAGAGTCCAAGGCTAAAATCCGACCTTTGTTGATTATAAGTACTTTTTCAGCAACTGTTTCAGCTTCGCTTATTAAATGAGTGCTCATGATGATGCCATGATCTGTGCTAAACTTATTAATTATGTCATAAACGGCTCTTCTCCCCATAGGATCTAAACCAGCTGTAGGTTCGTCTAAAATTAGAAGTTCGGCATTTGTAGCCATAATTGCGGCTACTATAACCCTTTTCTTTTCACCACTGCTAAGTGTGAGGCATTTCCTTTTTCTAACATGTTCTAGTCGTAAAAGCTCCAATGCATATTTTGCTTGCTTTCTACTTTCATTAATTGACATGCCACGCGCTACTAAATACCAAGACACAAATTGCTCCGGCGTTAGATATGGATCTGGATAAGAATCTTGCGGCACAATTGCAACTCTTTTTCTGATTTCGTTAGCTTGCTTAACAACATCGAATCCGAGAACGAAAACATCTCCCGATGTAGGTAAGAGAGCAGTCGACAGAATTCTAAGCAATGTGGTTTTACCAGCACCATTAGGACCAGCGACCATCAAGCTACATTTACGATCGATATTAAAACTGATATTGTCAAGCGCAACAATATTGCCCTCATAGATTTTAACTAACTTTTGAGTACTTATCAAACTAAGCTCCTCTTGAATGCATATTCCTGAATTGTAAAATATAAAGTGAGCTACAAGGGTGGAAACCTTCAGTCATTATTCTGCAGTGTTCCTTATTCGCAATGGCACTAATGACAACAAGCGCCAGAACATTGCACTTCATTTATCATTCTGATCTATGAGTCCTTGCTTGACCATCCTTCGGTGATTATCCATCTGTACCTCTCTTCTTTGTAGAGTCTGCAACACAAGTCTCCTGGAATGACCATATTTCCGGCTTTTTGAAACGCCATAGCAGGACAAATGCCATAACAATCATCTTTACATATGCATGCACTACAAGGCACTTTTCTTTCTAGAAGCTTCCACGCGTTAACGAATTTTTTTCGGAAAAGCTTGAATTCATTGGATGTCCATATTTCCTCAAGTCGTTGTCTCTTCAGGTTACCCATTTTG
>JASEFT010000084.1 GCA_030018475.1 Candidatus Thermoplasmatota archaeon | reverse complement strand
CATTTAGGCAGACCAAATCAACTTCCTTCTCTACAATATCAGTCACATCTCCCCAAATTTTATCTCTTTTTTCTTCATTTCTCAAATAAACTGCCACATCGAAATCAGATTCTGCCATTTCAAACCCTCTACTAAAAGAACCGAACAAAAAAGCCAAAAGAACCGAGGGCTCTTTTTCAAAATATTCTTTCAAAAGAGGAATCTTTTTAGATTTTGAAATTTTTTTCATTTAAAACGAATTGGATAAGGTTCAGTTTCAATTTTTCAGTTTATTTTTCAGGTTGAGTTTTTAAACAATCAACATTTATCACTTCAATTCTCTTTTCGCCACTGAAAACTGGAATTGGTTCACATTTTTTTGCCTGCTCTATTAAAGCATTTATTGTATCAATTCTTCCTTGTTGATAGGCCTGATTTAATGCTTTCAATTTAAAATCTGACCAAAGATCATAAAAAATATAAACTATCGAAAAGATTATCCAGATTGAAATAGCAATATTGAGAATGAATTTTTTTGATATTCCCATATTATTTTTAGGATAGTAATTCTCCCACCCAAGTTTATTTTACCATAAAAATTAAGAAAAATAGAGTTTAATCCAGTTTTACTAACAAATCTAATGTAGAAGTCAAACTTCTACAGGCTTTACGAGAAGAGGCAACAAAAAAACTGCTTCTTAAATAAAAATCTCTGCCTTAATCTCTTCATTGACTTTATTGACAAGAATACTTGAATTATTTAATATAATAATAGCAACCTTAATATCTAAATAGAGGATTGAGAAAATTGAAGAAAAGAGTTTGGTGCGCAATTTTAGTTTCGATTGTACTTGTTGGATTCTTTGGGATAGCAATGGCTACCTATCCAGATGGTGTCCTAGCAGCTATAGCCGATCCTTGGGATGCAATTAATGAGATATTTCGCAAAATAGCCGATCTAGAAAGAAGAATAGGCATTATCGAAAGGCTATCGGGAACAGTTCCAGATGAGACAAAGGAATATCCTTATTTAGCCACTTTGCCACCCGAATTGGTTGGAAAAATCGAAGTAAGCTACAACTATTTCAAGGAATACAGTGCCGAATGGAATGAAACCGAAGAAAAATACAACCCAAAAATATTAGATCATATTAGATATGAACTTCAGATCAAAAATCTTTCCAATCAAACCATTCGAAAATTCTATTACGACATCTTAGTAAAAGACGAAGCAGGAAATGTTATCCTTACATTACGAGAAACACCTGTCTATACTGAAGTTCGACCAGCAGGAGTAACTTCTTTTATACAAGACCACGTCTGGATAAAGGATGCTCTTGAGAAAGCTGGAATTGATCCTCTCACCGATCCAAAATTAACAGTAGAAATTATTATAATCTCAATGAAATTCGAGTAAGCTTGAAGCCCTGCTAAAAGACGGGGCTTTTTTATTCAGCTACCCAAAGGTTACAAGGTTCCTATTTTCTTTTTCCTATTTTCTGAGGCTTAGGGTAGTATTGCCATCACAGTAATATTTCTGTGAGTTATCGTAGCTATTCCTGCTCGAGTATTTGAGTCAAACCATTTAACTCTTATTGTGTGACTCCCGGAACCAAGCGTATTTGTCATACATATCGCTGAAAAATCAGTCTGGTAGCCTGAAGTTGAGACATTCTCATGCCCTCTAAAACAAGCAGGTACTAGAGCACTGTTATTGTCTACGTCAACATAGTAATCACCCCAGGTATGGGCATTGTACGCTATCCTTCCAGACACAAATATAATTAGTCTCATAGATGTTCCAGTTGGAATAGTAATATTAGTGGTCGCATGTGGATCTGGGTGATATACTCTTGCGGCAGGGGCACTTTCGGGTACGCTCCAGCTTGAGCTTGAATTTTGGACTGCATATGGTGGTTTGAGGGTGCTTGTTCCACCAACATTCAAATTACCAGTAATTTCTGTGTTGCCATCAACTTTAAGTCTATTGGTTCCTGGATCAGTCGTCCCGATGCCGACGTTGCCTCCCATTATTGACATCGTGTTATGTTGAGAGACTGCAGTTCCAGTTTGGTCATTCAACGCAATTGCCACCGAGTACTCTCCTTCTGCTCTTATTCCACGCCCCATTGCAGTTGAGTAAAACCCGCTTGCTGTTGTACGCACTCCCATTGCAGTTGAGTACCACCCGCTTGCTGTTGTCTCAAGTCCCATTGCAGTTGAGTACCACCCGCTTGCTGTTGTGCCATATCCTATTGCAGTTGAGGACCGCCCGCTTGCTGTTGTGTTATATCCCATTGCAGTTGAGTAAGACCCGATATTAGCATCATTCCATTGAGTTCCAGTAACACGACCTGCCCTGAATGCGGCTTTTCTGGGATACCAAAGCAATCTGGTTCCTGATCCCAAATCTGGCTCCGTCCAACCGGAATTATAAGTCCCAATTGCAAGAATTGCTCCATCATCACCAAGCTCTAACCTTGTTCTTGGATCAGTCGTCCCGATGCCGACATTGCCTCCCATTATTGACATCGTGTTTGATTGAGAAACTACAGTTCCAGTTTGATCATTCAACGCAATTGCCACCGAGTAATTCCCTTGTACTTCTATTCCATATCCCATTGCAGTTGAGTAATGCCCGATTGCTCTTGTGTTACGTCCCATTGCAGTTGAGTAAGACCCGCCTGCTAATGTGTTATATCCCATTGCAGTTGAGTAAGACCCGAATGCTATTGTGTCATATCCCATTGCAGTTGAGTAATACCCGATATTAGCATCATTCCATTGAGTTCCAGTAACACGACCTGCCCTGAATGCGGCTTTTCTGG
>JASEFT010000083.1 GCA_030018475.1 Candidatus Thermoplasmatota archaeon | reverse complement strand
CTTCCAATCCAGCAAGCGAGTGACACTTAACTGTCAAATGTATATTGAAATCACTCCGGGACAACTTGAGAATTTTGCACACAAGGTTGCGTAGCGGATGCATGCGATAAGAGAGATATGATGGTGCTTATTTAGTTGATTCCTCTTTGCTACCAGTTCGTGCTTTAGCCATTCTGTCTATATAGTCATGGAAAAAGAACCACATTGCAAAAACCCCAATGGAAATGCCCACTCCAATCGATAAACCTGTTATCAACGCGTTTTTCACAGGGTCACTTAACGCAGTAATATCAACTAGCATTGCTGTAATCAATAGTAGCACAATAAACAATGCGTAGCTTCTAAGACGAGTTTCAACCTTAATTCTATCAATTACGGTGGTAAAAGTCGCAAGAATAATCAGGGCAATTATTACAATGCTGATGACCCGTGCTCCGTAATATATCCCCTCATTCATTATCTGCAAATACTGCTCCCCAAGAAACAGATTTACTATTGCATATAATGAGATTAGAACGATGCCTAAATCTGCTAAGAAGATTATTAGACTGTCTAGGGAGAAGGCTAGAGAGAAACCTGAAAGCTGTTTAAACAGTTCATTCAGTTTTGCGAGTTTGAGTAGTTTTCTAAAAGCATAGTTTAGAACTTTGATGGTTAGAAAGGTTAGAACAATTACTATTAGTAATATGAAAATCTTTGGAATCAACCGTACAGTTTCTGATGCGATTTGGGTAAGTATCTCTCTTAATGTTTCAAAGAGGTTTTCTTCGGCCAATATAATTCTCATGCATCATATGCCTTTATCAGTAATAAAATTTGCTTTTTATCCCATGATCATCCACAGAACACGATATATCAAGTATAGCCCAGCAATAACCAAAGAGAGTGCGAGAATCCTAAGAGTCGTCAATATAGACTCTCTAGAAACTACGACAGCAATTCTATATCCCAGAAGACTGTTGCTGTAAAGCACTTGAGAGTACGTGCTGGCTACGTCTTCAGAGACCACAGCGGTTTCAGGTATTGTCAAAACAGCCAAAACTACAGCGATGCTTTTAATAGCGAAAATTGTTAGGAAAATAATGGAGTAGCTCTCACCCAAAAGAATTGCCAACGGTGATGCTATCAGCTGAGCTATGTTCCCTAATATTACAAGCAACACGCTTGATTTAACGGCTCCAAACCACTTATTATGCTTTGCAAAAAGAAAAGTGCCTAGAAAGTTAGCTCCAGTGGATGTGAAACCCGTATAGGCGTTTATAGGCACATGAAGATAAGCCCATTGTGTAGCCCATACCAAAAGTGGTCCTAACGTGTTCAAGGCAAGTCCAAAACGCAAGGTTTTAAATGCCTTTTTTCTCCAAAACAATGAAGCAATAATGCTTGACAAAGTTCCTGCAAGACTCATCGAAGCCGCCAAATAGCCAGGTCCATTTAAATTAGTCATCACGTAAGGCACCCATACTATCCCAAGAAAGTTGCTTGAAGCCAAAAAAACAACAAGATAAGATGAGGCAGAAAATATTTTTTCAGGCTTTTCAACCACCTGTGGAAATGACGCCCCTTCGAGATGTGACAGATTTAAGAAAGCTATTAGAAAAGTCGACATAAGACCCAATAGTGATCCCAAAGGAAATATGTAGCTGAACTGATCTGTAACGAGGAAGGCTAACAGCAAAGCACCTAGAGCAAAGCCCAATATGCTTGAAACGCCGCTTGCGGCAGATCTTTTGGCTGTAATGTCCCTTATGTCATCTTCTTTGAAAGAGCCGTATATGGTGAAGGCTAGAAATGTGCTAATAAGGACGGAGAAAATCATGTATGCTGAATATAGCGCTGAAACCAGTAAACCAGTTGTTGTCATGGGAATTAACAGCCACATAATTCGTTCAAGAGCGTGAAAGCTGAGTAGTTTGAGCTTCACTCTTTTCACGATGAAAGAAGGGCGCTTATACAGAAAAATGCTGATTAAGAGGGAAGCAAGTGCAGAAATGAAAACTACAAGAGAGAGATCTCTTCGATTCTATAGCCTATCGAAACTAGATAAATAACAAACAGTCCTCTGGTTAATGATATGTAAACTCCTGCAAAAACGGCTTCCAGAATCAAAATCCACTTAAACTTCAGCGATACGCTTTCCAACATACCCATAGTCTCATCAAGATTAGGGCTTGATTATTATTATGATTTTTCCCACGGCTAGTTCGCACATCTTTCTGATGCCTCTTTTGCCTTTCTCGTAGCTCACATTGATTAGCTTCAAGTCCTCTAGCAAGCGTATTTGCTCACTTATGTAGGCTTCACTAAATCCCAGCCGCTCAGCAATCATGGAAACGTCCAGCCTCTCCTTCGAGATAAGCTGTAAAATTTTGAAGGTTACAGAGGTCAACGCATCAGCAATCTTTAAAGCTTCTTCGCCTCTGTTACGATTTCCTTTACATACACCTTCTGAAGCATAGAGATTCAAGCTCATTTAATAGTATAATAATTTTGCTATTCTATTAATATAATCTGAGTGCATATTCTATAAAAAATCATTATACTTAGCAGTCAACATGCGCGACAGCTCAATGTAAAAGATTACCAATCTTGCGTATCTTGGAGATGTAACAATTCTTTTAAACAATATCGCCTACAATCGAATGGGCATGTCAATGAGTGAAGTTGTAATCTCTTTTCCACCATTGCCGCCATTATGGCTTTAGGTTTCATAGGAGATGCCGTGTCTCGCAAGATTTTGCTTCCAAGCGTCATAATGCTGATGATTTTAGGAATAATCTTCGGTCCAATTCTTAATCTCTTTCCATACGACTTTCTGATAACAGCAATTCCCTACATTGCCC
>JASEFT010000082.1 GCA_030018475.1 Candidatus Thermoplasmatota archaeon | reverse complement strand
TTTTTTTAAAAAAAATTTTCTATGCCAGAACTACTTGTTTTTCTCAGTCTACCTCCTGTAGGGGCATGGTTACCACGCCCCTACAGTTTGCATTGTTGCATTCAGTCTAAATCAATGATATTCAATTACTTTTATTTTGATCTTATCAACAAGTTCCATAATTTTAGCTTGCTCTTCGAGCTCACCTTCTGCGAGTGCAATATGAGTCGCATCTGCTATGCTCTGTCCAAATGTAGGGTCGACCTCAACCCATCTTCCAACCCATACTTTTGCCCATGCATGATAATAAAAACCACCCTCTGTGTAAACAAGCCCAACAACTACCTCAGCCGGTATTTTACACGCCCTGGCAAGTGCTACAAATAGTATGGAGTGTTCACCACAGTCTCCTTCTCTTGTCTCAAGTACATCAAGTGCTGATGGTATAGTTACAGTTGGCATATCGCGTATGTTAGTTGAGACCCAGTTAACAAGTTTCTCCACTTTTCCCCAAGAATTACGAGTCCTACCTACAATTTGACGACTTAACTCAATTATCCTTTTATCTTTAGATTGTATGAATGGTGTATGCCCTAAACATTCTTTTATACTTTTACCTGTGGTTGGCCCTACCATCTCAATTACAAGAGTATCACCGCGTCTCTTTTGTCTGTCAGTCTCAAGAAACTCTCCTTTAACAAGCAGTTTTAGGAACTTTGTCTCCCTTACGTTATCAATTTTGATATTTGATGGTATTCCAAATAGGGTAAGAACTTCGGGTGTCTCTTTACCAGTTTTAATAGCCTCATCTCTTGGCTCTTTTTTTATAAAAATACCCATTGGCTGTGTCTCGGATAAAAGGACACCATCAGCTCTAATCCAAGCAGTAGATATAGCTCCAATTATTGATATTTCAACTTTAATTGAATCCTTTTGGCTATCAAGTAATCTACAAGTAGCAGTATTTACTGCCTGAATTGATGGGTCAAATACTTCTATCTTCATTGGAGCCTTTTTAAACCTTGAGGTGATACCTCTTTTAGCAATCATAGGAATAACGGTAACAGGATAAACTTTGTCCTTTACAGGTATAACTTTAGTCTGAGTCCTCCCACCCGTTTTTATGTCAATTTTAAGTTTTTTATCTTTTAATTCACCCGAGGTGATACCTCCCCTAGCCAAAATCCTTTGAGCTTCAGTTTCAAGTTCAAATGTAAACGATTTAAGTTCAAAATTATTAGTTACCTTATACTGTGATATAGACTTAAGCCCCCTTTTCACGCCCATCATTGATAGCTCTATATTAGTGAGCTCATAAACCTCATATCCATCATCTACGCTTTTTGTCACAATTTGTGTATATCCGACCTTCTCCCCTTTAACATACATTCCATACCAATTTGAGACATCATCTTTTGCCCAGCTCATAAGAAATAAAATAACTATTCCCATCTTTTAATCATTGATTTCATTTTCCTCTGTTTACCTCAATGATTTCAATTTCCTACTTTTGATATTTGCAATCCTTAAAGGCTCAGGAATTCTGTATCCACGTGTTAACAAGAGTACAATCTTAACTGCAGTTTCAATATCTATAAGATTACCCGGTGATAAAAATACAGGCTTAACTCTATCTTTTGTCCTGACAACGGCACCAACAACTGCTTTTTCAAAAACAAGTGGTGTCCATGAACCTCTTTTCGTCCCAGGTTCATCGTATTCGCCAACCAGCCTCGTCTTAGCGCACCCAATTGTAGGCTTATTAAGTAAATATCCAAGATGGGATGCTATCCCAAATCGTCTTGGATGTGCAATACCATGACCATCAAATAATATAAGGTCTGGTTCAGTTCGAGGTCTCACCTCTTTTAACTTCTTTATTGCCTGGAGTAAAGCAGGTCCCTCTCTGAACGCAAAAAGACCAGGGAGATAAGGGTAATTTATACTCATAATAGCTGTAGCTTCTTCAATTAACTTAAGTTCTGGTACCGAGAATAAGCAACAAACTGCGTAAGCTTTATTAGTATCAAATGCTACATCTACACCACATACAAACTTAGGTTCTTTAATTTTGAGGGCTAAAACTAACTTTTGGCTAAGTCTTTCCTGTAATTTACTTGCTTCACCCGGTGATAGATTCCAATCCATTTCAAATGACGAAGATTTTTAAAAAACAAGTGAATTGCTTAATTAGAATTCAAAATCTTCTGGGTTCATTTCATCCAATGCTGAAACCAATTCTTTGAGTGATACTTCCACTTTCTAAAATTTTACACCTAAACTTATAAAAGTCAAATTAAACTTTTAGTGATACTGTCAAAGAAAATGAACCCGTCCGCGCTTATTCCAGTGGATTCACTAATCGGCCTAAAAAGAGGATACCCTCTGAACTGACATCCCGAATTAGGAATATGAAAGGATGGTCTGCACGGAAAACTCGTGGCATGTAAACACTCTTCTTCATCACAACAGCAGTTGCTGCTGCAGCCTCAGTGCCCTCTTCATTTACATCTACAAAAGCTTTATGGATTACTGCTGAAATAAATAAATCCTTATTGCCAGTTATTCCAGAGAAATCTGCTGGTGGCAAAGAGAAGGCATCTGGCATACCCATAGATGCAAGTACTTCTGCTAACATAAACTCTGAAGTCGTTTTGAACCTCGGCAGATAGACCTCAACTTCCTGCTCTCGTAGATTTCTTAACCATTCGTTTAGAGTATCTAAAGTAAGCAAATTCTGAAGCTCAACAAGTCCATCCACATTTTTCGGTAATAGGATTACCATAGATAGTTCACTCCCTACGTAAGGCAACTCAAGAGCTTGAAGCTTATGCGTCTCCATATACTTGAAGTCTCCTTTTTGATACATCATAGGCATTTGAACTTTCTTATCGGCTTTCACATAAAATGGAGAATCTTTAGTCTGCTTCCTATCAAACTGGCTTACCCAGTTGCCCTTGAAGTAGATGGCATTAGTCAGAACGAGTCGTGTGAGAGCATTAAGGATACCCGGCTTTATAAGGTCCTTAATCTTATCTTTAGTTTGCTTTTCAACCCAGGTGTTGATAGTTTTGCGTGCCTCTTCTGTTGCTTTCACAAAATCTACTTCGTTGAACCCTGCGCCGTAGTTGGTTTTTGTGAGCTCAAGAAACTCTTTAAGAAACCCATAGCCCCTCTGTCCCCATAAGGCGTTAGCAATATTGAGTTGATAGCCTTGCTTCTTGCCTTGAACATCCAGTTGAGTAATTAACTCTCTGAATGTGGGATGCAGGCGTTCCTGGCTCAACTCAAAATGCAAGAC
>JASEFT010000081.1:1572-3310 GCA_030018475.1 Candidatus Thermoplasmatota archaeon | reverse complement strand
CTTATGGTGAGAAAAACGGCTTCCAGAAGGAAGTTCGTAAGCTCATCAGGAGGTGATATCAAGAATGAAATACAAAGAAGTAACAGTCGGCAGAAGCGAAACGCTACCGCAGAAGGAGCCGTTTACTTCAACGAAGCTGTTCCACCAGATAACGGTAGAGGTCTGCGAGAACGAAAACGTGGCGAATATCGTAGAGCGCTTGCACAAGGAATGCCAGAAGTTACTGGAAGAAGCGAAGAAGAACAACGGCTATCACGCAGAGCAAAACAACGAATTCAAAACCGCAGCAGAGCTAATGAAAGAGAACAAGAATAACAACACCAACAGTGCCGAAGGCAAAGATAACGGCAGGAAGCTCAGAGATACACGCAACCGCTCAGTCAAGCAGTTACTAGAAGAGCTGAAAATAAAATCAGAAACACAGGCAAACTTTCTGCGCTGGAACGAAAAAATCAGTTACAGCGAATGGCAGCGACTGCACGACTACTTCAACAGCCGAGAAATTCAAACTATGGCTCGCCGATAGGCGGGCTCTCTTTTTTTGCTCGCATTTTTTGTAGATATGTTAAGGGGTGCTTGTGGCGGGCGACACCCTTAACAACCCGTCGCCCGCCTGAGCTGAACAGAAAGATATTTATATAATGTTTAACATATGTTATACATATGAAAGAAGAGGTTATAGCGCTTAGAGTAGAGCCAAAGCTTAAAAGAGAGGTTGAACTTCTATGCAAAGTGCTGCACATCTCTGCAGCAGAATGGATAAGGACACGTTTAGCCTACAATATCAAAGAAGTAATTAACGATTTGAAGTATCAAATTGTAACCGCATACCTAAAAGGTGAGTTACTGCGCGACGAGCTGGAAGAGCTTTTCGGTGAGAGCCTAGCGAAAGATATTGATTTTATTATTGAGAAAACGAGAAAAGACTTGCTGAAAAGTGAAAAGATCGCTAAGCAGCTGAAAAAATGAAAGTTATAGCAGATACAAGTGCTTTGATTTCTATAGAGCTCTCAGGTTTGTTGTCTATTTGTTTGGAAAATTTTCAGTTTATACTTGGCCCGAAAGTGAGGTCAGAGCTGGAAGAAATTGCTATTATTGACGATCCTATAGGCAGAGCTGCAAGAAAAATTTTGAAGCTGATAGAGAAACAAATTGAGTTGAGAGAATCAAAGAAGGAGTTTGAATACGGGGAATACGAAGCGCTTGAATTACTGAAAGAGTTAGACGCTTCTTTATTAATCTCAGACGATATTGAATTTGTAAGTAAAGAAGAAGAGAAAGATGATAGAATTAGCTTCAGCACGATACTTATTTTTATCCTTTACAAAATCGGAAAGATTTCAAAAGCCAAGGCGATAAGCGCTGTTGATAAAATATTTGAGCATCGCGAATGGAAGGAAAATCTAATTTACATTATTGCTAAACATTTGCTCGAAGAAGAATAGCCTTAAGGAAATCATCTGGAAAAATTCTCATTACTTCGCTCCCGCTCACAGTCAAAATTTTTTATTTCTTTGGCTGACGAATTGCTCGTAAGCGAGCAAATCGCCTGAGCGAAGGTGCTGGCCAAGACTTTGTGTGAACGCCGATGATGCAGATGCATTACGATGCTTCACGCCAGCACTTCGTAGGCTTTTATTCGATGACGCTACATTCAGGGTTGCCCTTCGGGCAAAACCCTCATTCCGCTCCTACCACGAAAAAACAGGGTGAACGCAGAGGGTTGTAAGAAATCAAA
>JASEFT010000081.1:0-1562 GCA_030018475.1 Candidatus Thermoplasmatota archaeon | reverse complement strand
CTGGCCAAGACTTTGTGTGAACGCCGATGATGCAGATGCATTACGATGCTTCACGCCTCTATGAAAGAATTCTACGTATTAACCTGAACCTATATTTGTTCTCACCTCCTTAATACTTACGAATTGCAAAGGTGCAATAGCAGGAAGGGTAGTTCGCGTCCTTTCCTTTTCACAATCCTCTATACGTGGTCTAAGCCACAGGCTGATGGTTCGTGTGAAGAAAGGTGCCACAAGCCAGCACGCGGTGTCAAAGCACCAGGGTGAACCACGTGGTCTCACGATACTAACGCCTTCCTTCTGCAGAGCCTTTGCAGTCTCGCAAGTTTTCTTTCAGTTGATGTTTCATTTTCCCACTCATACCTTTCTTTTCTCTTTAACATGTAATAAATTGAAACTAACAGCTTTCTAGCAGTTGCTGTCTTCGCAAGTTTCCTGCTCTTTTTTCTTCTGAGAATTCTTTTGTAGAACTCTTTTAGTTGCGGATTATATCTGATAGCCACATCTGTTACAACTGAAAGTATCCATCGTAAAGTACTGGGCCCCTCTTTAGTTATGCTTCCTATACGGGTAGTAAAAGAGGACTGTCTAACTTTAGGAACAAGTCCTGGATAGCTGCATACGGCCTTCTCATCTTTAAACCTATTCACATCGCCCAGTTCGCTTACAATAAGCAGTGCTGAGTAGTAGTCTATGCCCCTAATACTCATTAAGATCTTAGCATCTTCATTATCAGAAGAAAGTTTTGCTATCTCAGTTTGAAGTAATTCCTTTTGTTTCTCTAAATTCTCTATTTGAACAAGCATTGCTTTCAAAATAGAATCTCTATAGTCATTAAATCTCAGAGATTTTAATTTCTTCATACCGGCCATACCAAAGGTATCAGTATTTTCTTTGAATAAAGGTTTAAGACCGTTCTTTGTAACGAAGGCATGAATTCTATTCTTTACTCTAACAAGTTCACGACCTATCATTATTCTTGCTCTGAGCACTTCTCTGTTTTTGAGCGTCTCTTTGGTAGGTATGTAAGAAAGCGGTAAGTAATTTAGTCTGAGAAGATTAGCAATAACCAGGCTATCTTTATCATCTGTTTTACTATTGCTTGTCACTATTTCTTTTATTCTTTTTGGATGAGCTACTTTTACCTTATAGCCTCTGGCTGTAAGAAAATCGTATAATGGATAAGCAAGTGTAGATGCCTCAAAAGCAATTATTGCCTCTGGCTCGATATTCTCCGTTAGATTATTCCAGCCCTCTTCTTCGTTACTAAATTCCAAACGTTTCTTTATGTTTCCCATATAATCTATTATACCAGCTTTGCATTTTTCTAATCCCAAATCTATGCCTACATATTCCATTTTTATCACTTCTCCTGCGGTAGCTCTACTGATGTGCTACCGCATTATTAGATATGGTAAAACACGTAGAATTCTTTTTACGTCAGCCAGCACTTCGTAGGCTTTTATTCGATGACGCTACATTCGGGGTTGCCCATAGGGCAATGCCCTCGTTCCGCTCCTACCACGAAAAAACAGGGTGAACGCAGAGGGTTGTAAGAAATCAAA
>JASEFT010000080.1 GCA_030018475.1 Candidatus Thermoplasmatota archaeon | reverse complement strand
CGCTCGCTATAAATAGCCTCTTCCAGTCTTTTAGCACGCTCCAGCTCTTCTTTGAGTATTAAGGCCTTCCCAGTGCTTTCGCGCTCATTCTCAAGCTCCTGCTCCAACCTTTTTAAATATCCCAAGACCTTACTATAAAAGTCAGGCTCAAGTTTAGTCAATGCTCTGTTCTTTCTGAGGCGACTCATTCTTTCCATTTCCAGTATTCTGCGCAATAGCTCGCAAGTTATTTCTTGACCTTCCATCTTTTGTATATTGATTTAGAAGTTTTTAGAGTTTTGTTTTTATAAAATTCAAATTTTTTCAGCTGCTCCACGGGCTATCAAAAACACAGCTGCATACTCAGGCAGAACTGTTAGTCCTTCAGTCAAATTAAATTTTTCGCCGCCCAATTCAAATTTTACATCTCCGAGCACTTTGATTTTTGTCGGCAAATCTGAAAAAGCAACAGCATCTCTTAAAGGCTCAAAATCTTTCAGCTCATCAATAGTTAAGCTAACAGCTTTAAAACCTGTTTTACCATGTAATGAACTCTGCATTCTTATAAGTCTTTTAGTATCTGAAGTTACAGGCTCATCTGTACCGCTAGTAAGATCCACCCTCAATTCTTTATTTATAATGTCTAGAAAAGCGTTCAGATAACTATCTTTAGAAAAAATATCGAGTCGGCCCTCTTTTACTTTATCTACACCTCTTACTCCAGACACTTTTTCAAAGAGCTCTTTATAGATAGACACTGCAGTTTTCTTCTTAATGCCGTAGCTCTGAAGTTTAGCAATAGCCTCTTCAGCAGAGCTATCTTCTAAATTCTCTACAAATTTTAACAGTCCTCTTCCTACCTTGCCTTCCCAGCCTCCAGCACTAGCGCACGGCATTTTTATAGTTTTCTTGGCGATCTTTCTGAAGCCGCTCCTTACAATCATATACACCTCTTCATGAAATATCCTCTTATTCCAGTCCAAGCCCTCAGCAGTCAGATAATCTAAAATTTCCCTCCTTGCATAGGAATCGAGCGCTAAAATTTTAGGCTCAACAACATGTACATGGTAGCCTCTAGCACCTGAAAAATTTACTGTGATAAACTTTGAATCAAATCCAAAATCTGATATCAGAAAACTCTCGATTAGCTTTAAAGTCTCGCGCTTTACAACCTCAAGCATCTCTTTATAATCTAGATTTTTTGCCTTCTGCAATTTATCGCCATCCAGGTCAAATATCAAGTCAGCGCCGAGCCAGCCTTTTTTGACCATTTCAGTTGCGCTTGGCGCATTGTAATAAGCAGCTGAGTAATACACGTGCGAGGGCACTCTCTCTATTATAAAATTTTTCAGCTCCTCTCTTGTACTGAAGCTCAGATGCCTCTGCATCAGCTCGCTCTCAAAGAACATAAAGCCGAACTCGCGTCTACCGAAGCGCAAAGGATATTCTAAAATTGCGTTTTTATAATAATCATAAAACTTTTGCTTCAAATAACTCAAGCTTTGCATTCATTGTACTAATGATTTTCCAGAATTTAAATTTTGTTTTCCCCTTGCCTTTTCTTTTGCTCTATAGTATTTTAAAGGATGCGTGAGCCAATCTCTTTTGCAGAGCTCGTCAGGCTCATAGCACAAGCCATAGGTTTTCATTGTTCTGCATTCAGGCGGAGTATAAACAGTACCTGAAATTTTACCGGTTATGTGCTCAATTTGATACCTCGTCTTCCTTTCATCAAAATCTGGCGTTGTAGCAAATATTTTTAATATTTCTTCGTTACCCAATCCTATAGAATGTAGAAACGAAGTCAATGCAAATCTTCCTGCATGAGGCACGTTTTCGTTGCTCTCTACGCTTGCGAGTAGCTTGCGCATACAAGGCGGAAATCTCAATACAGTGACTTTGCCGAATGTTTTAAGTTGCGGAATAGCTCTCTTCTTAGTAGATACTAAACTATCTAACTTCTCTATATAATATTTTAAAGAATCTTTTAGCTCTTTATCTACCTCAATAGGTAGCTCCAAATCTATTTTTGCTCTTATTGCTTCTTGAGATAATCTTACAAAATCTTTTTTAGAGATTTTAATCCATCCATTGCTAAGCTCACAATTTACAAGTTTCCAATCAGCGCTTCTTAAGTTTGATGAATATTTGAGATACTCTGAGAAATGAATTTTAAAAAAATCACAATCCCTGTGAAGATCGCTAAAGAATTCTTTGCACACAAGCTCTATCAAGTCAATATTTTCTTCAAGCAATCTTTTAGATGCAAGTGTAGCTTCTGCTAACGAGTATCTTTTCATTAAAAATTTATCGTTAATGCACGAGACTAACAGCCTTGCAAATGGATATGATAAAAGCTCCATAAGCTGAGCTGTTGGAGTTGATAAATCGTGTTCTTTAATTTCGCTGTGTTCTAAAGATTCTTCAACTCTACTCAGCCCTAGAGCTCTAGCCCTTTCGTAGAGATGACTCGTCAGGAGCTCTTCAAGCGTTAATCCTTGCTGCTTTATATGTAGTAAAGAATCTTTTAGAAAAGGATATTTTGCGAGTGTGTAAAGCTCGAGCATTTTGTAAAAAGTTACTCACTTTCTATTCTGGGCGCTAGTAGATAGTAAGCTTTGCCATGCCCATTTGCAAGCTCGAACTCAAGTTTTACAGGATAGTCGTTTCCAAGCCAAAGCATCACTTTCTCAGAGCTTGTAATTGCTTTTATCATTTTAGAGAAGTAATCTGAAGAGTAAAGACTTTTGGTCAGCTCTTTGCATTGTAAAGCTTCAAGTGAAGCTTTCGATAGCTTCAAGCTAGCAAAATCGGTTTCGCTCTCAGAAGTTACTTCGAAGCCTTCCGGAGTTGCAACTAGCGCTATATGGTCTGAGACAGTCTCGCCAGCTTTTATTCCTTTATCAAGTTCCGATGTTTTTAATACCACCTTTACAGTTGGATTTAAATTAGGTACTTTAGGCTCTGACATACTAGCTACGTCAACTAGAGGCATTCTTCTTGTAATGTTTTCTACTTTTACTACAAGCTTGTTCCTCTCTTCATCAAACTGTAGAGAAATTTTATCTGTAGCGCTTGCAAGCTTTAAAACCTCGCCTAGCTTCTCCAAATCAATACCAAGTTCTGTCTCATCAGCTTTGTATTTTTCAAAAGCACCTGCTTTCAGCTCCAAATCGACCATTGCTACGTGCGCCGGGTCCACGGCTCTTACAGTCAGACCTTTGCTATCAATACTGAATTTAGCTTCGTTTACAAGGGTTGAGATCACATTTACAACTTCTTTGAGCACTTCGCATTTTACAGTAGCTTCGAACATGTTCTCAGTCCTATACCTCTATGAGTTTAACTATATTTAGAGATTTCGGAGTTGTAAAGTAAAGTGACATCGGCAACATCGGATAATTGGTATAGTTCTACCCCCTCTCGACGACAAACTTACCTTTTAAAGAATTATAGGGCTGTAACCTTCACTCTAAAATAAAGCCCTAAAATGTATATTCTTCAGGCATAAATTTTTAAAGTTCAAAGGCAGAAAGAATGGATTAATCAATGTAG
>JASEFT010000079.1 GCA_030018475.1 Candidatus Thermoplasmatota archaeon | reverse complement strand
TTAATAAAAAGTTTCTCATCATAACGCACCTCCTTCAACATTTTAATCATATTATTTTGTTAAAAATGTTTGTCAAGTCATTTTCGCCAACAAATTTGAAAATTGGCTCTAATACTTATTCTATAGCCCGATTTTTCGGCACTACATCCTTACCACAAAATTCACTAAAACTATCAAATTACATGACCGCCCTCAACTTACTTAAAAAATCCATCCCTACTACACTATGAGAAGAAAGAATTCGTAAAGCCTTATGCACAAACGGAGATGGCTCCTTTAACTTCATCCTACTTACACCATTAACCTCAATCTCACAGGCATCTTCTTTCTCGAGTTCCTCGTAAATCTTTCTGCCTGTCATATCTTCTAATTCATCACGAATAAAATGTTCAAAGGTCAGATTCAATAGATACCCAAGCATACATATAAGAATGTGAGCCCTAACCCTCTTATTTAAATGATGATAAATGGGACGAACATCAACAAACGACTTAATATGATGAAAAGCACACTCAATCTTTATACGATTACGATAAGCACTTATAAGTTCTTTACAGGATGGCTCCATAAGATTTGAACATAATACATAAACACCATCAAGAACCTCCTCCTTCTTGACCCGAGAAATAGAATATTTAATCCTATCACCAACTTCCACATTGAAAAACCTTAAACTATCACGCCTCTTAAGATAATAATAAATCTTATTTCTTAATTTCTCTTTATCCCTATTATATTTTGCATTCTCAAGCTCAATATTAAGTTTCTCAAAATACTTCTCAATAGAAGAGAGCTTTTCTTTACGATTATGCCTCTCTTCTATAAACTTCTCAGGATTAAAACACAGAATATACCTGCGATCAGAAATAACACCCAACTCCTTATAATATGCCCGCTTATTATAATAATCAAAATAACTTAATTTCTCGGATAAATTGCTCTCATTTATTGTCTTTAAGAACTCAAAAGGAAACCCTTTAAGCGAACGAATTTTTGACCTCGAAATTGTACTCACAAAAGAATAGCCCTCCTTCTCAAGGCTATCTAAATTTTTATCTGTCACAATCCCCTTATCCACAACTAATGCACATTCATTTAAGTTAAACTGTTCTTTTAAAGAACTAACTATCTCAATTAAAGTTTGTGAATCTACTGTGTTGCCACTAAATACCTTCCACCAAAATGGGAACCCCTTCTTTGTGACTGCTATAGCTAATATGATTTGAGGCTTATCACCTCTCTTATCTCTTGAATGCCCAAAAGTAGCTAATGGAGGACCATTGCCCTCAAAATAAGTAGAGGTGAGGTCATAAAATACTAAATTAAATTCATCTAATCCTAACTCTTTTATCCTTTTATAAAGATGAACCTGAATCTCTTTTTCAATCTCCAAAATTTTATCCAATGTCCTATAAATCTCTGTTGGATTAAGTTCTTCTTTAGCTTGAATGAAAGGAAGAAGTGTCTTATTATACCAGCTACTAACTTTATAATCACTATCTGGATGAACGCACCTATTAATCACAAGAGCCCCTGCAACATTTTGTGTCTTCTCATCTAAAAGAGAGCAAATTAAATCCCGAAGCCCCCAATATACCCATAAATTGTGAAGCACAGCAACTGAAATCCCTTCACGAACTGACTTAATTTTTATATCTTCCCATTTCGCTATCACAATTTCTTCAAGCGACTTAACAGAAAGAAATAGCCTCCACTTCAAAACCTCCTCATTCGTTAACTTCCCTAAATTACGGATAGTCTTCTGCAAAACCTTCCTCTTCTTATCCCTGAAAGATACGACAACCCGCCAATATTCATACTTTTTACCATTTTTCTTTCTTACAGTTTTCCTTAAATACATAGTTAATCACTACAAATTTATATTTAATTCCAAGATGTCAAGAGAAAAAATAGAAGTCGGCACTACAAATTTAGGGATAAATATGTATTATGGGGTAGTTATTGGGGTTTGGGGGAGGGTATTAAATTTTTGGCGAAAATGACTTGTCAAGATATAATTTCATAAAAAGAAAAAAATTGAAATGTACACCGATACTATTATAATTAATAGGGAAAGTCCCGACAAGTCGGGACCCTACTTTTCTTTGAAAAAGACTCTCCCGATAAATCGGGAGCAAATCCATCAGTGCAAAGAAAAGTAGGCAAAAGAAACACGGACGGATTTCTTCAAAAAAGAAAGGGGGGAAGATGAAGTATATAGGTGTAGATTTGCACCAGAACTTCTCGCAAATTTTCTTACACGACAAGGAAACAGAAGAAACTATTGAGAGAAGGATCCCAAATGAGTTCGATGCTATAAGTAGTTTCTTTACTCAGTTTGACGGAGATTGCAAAGTTGCTATTGAAGCCACCAGAAATTGGTATTGGCTTGTTGACTTGCTTCAATCCATGGGGACAGATGTAATACTCTCTAACCCTGTTCAGACAAAAGCGATTGCATACGCAAGAGTGAAGAATGATAAAGTAGATGCAAGAATGTTATCTCAGTTATTAGAGAATGATTTACTTGCAGAGGCCTGGATTCCATCACCAGAACAGCGAAGAGTAAGGGAAATGCTGAGAATGAGATTAAGACTTGTAAAGATCAGGACAATGGCAAAAAATGTAATTCGCTCTTCTCTTGCGAAATTAAATGTAAGGACTGAGCACCAAGATATATGGAGAGGCAGAGGGAGAGAAGAACTTGAGAGTGTAACTTTGGAAGAACCTTACGATATGATTATTGACCAGCTTCTCGAAATTATAGATCTTGCAACCGATTTTATAATGAGATGGGAGCGAAAGGTAAAAGAAAGAGTGAAGAAAGATAAAGAGGCAATGGATAATTGTAGACTTTTAGAAACTCATCCCGGAATAGGTGATATTTCTGCTTTTACTATTCTTTACGAGAGTGGTCCAATAAGTAGATTTTCATTTTTAGATGACTACATTCCTTATGTTGGTTTATCCCCGAAAACGAGGGGAAGTGCAGATAAATATAGGACTGGCCATTTATCGAAGCAAGCAAATATGTATTTGAAATGGATTTATGTGGAGATAGCAACTCATATAATTAGGATGGGGAAAGGGCCACTCTGGCTTTACTATCAGAAGAAAAGGTGGCATCGTGGTAAGCCTGTAGCAAAGATAGCTCTTGCGAGAGAGATTGCTACAGATGTTTATTTTATGTTAAGAGACAATATAGATTATGCTACTTTTTTAAAGAGGGGAAAAGAAAGGAGAGCCGGACATGCTTCTGAAAAAGCTAACCTTTAATGGTTCTTGTCAAGGTTAAGCTGTCCGGTTCCCCGAATTAAATACCTTGCGCTATGATGCGCGAATAGAAGGTTGGGGAAAAATCCCCTTTAGGTAAAGAATTCGGGAAAATCTCTCCATTTAAAAAAGTAGCACATGGAGGGAAAAATGCAAGAAAAATAAATTTTTTAGTTGACTATCTTTTTATAGAAGTTTTTTTTAATTCATATCTTAATTAACTTCTTTAGCCTCCTTTACAATGCTCCCGGTGGAATTTGAGTTG
>JASEFT010000078.1 GCA_030018475.1 Candidatus Thermoplasmatota archaeon | reverse complement strand
TAGAACCTGTGCTACCACCTAATCTAGGGGTGTAGGTGGGTGGGCTTTACTTGATGAGTATCTTGGGGCATATTTTCGTTACTTTAAAAGATGGTCCGGGTTAACAGAAATTGGCCCTGCGGTTGAGGTCTATCTAGACCCAACCTTACTGTAATAGGATTAGCGTGAAGTAGGTAAAGTGATAGGAAAATAATTCAAGCATAACCAGAAGTTTTAGTACTCACTCTAAATTTGTTATTGTTATTCTCGGTCTGCGTTATATTAGAGGACATGATAGAACTGTTTTAGTACATTTTAGAGCGTAAGCTCGGAGAGACTAGATTTTTTTGTTTTGAGATGCTGAAAAGTAATTTATTTAGGCACTACGACAACCTTTATTATTGCCAAACATATTTTACATCACGATGATACAGCAGGACCTACTTCAAGGGGTGCTCTATCCTCTTCTAATACTCATTTTGATAATCCTGCTTATTGTTGTTATTGCAGAGACTAAGAAAAGCATTGAGGAAAAGAGGATGAGAGCTATTGAGCTAGAGCGTCAGCGCATTTTTAAAGAAAAAATAGAATATTTAAAAAAGAAGAGGGAAGAGGAAGAGCTACAGAGAGCGTTAGAAGAAAGAGCTTTAGCAGAGAGAGTGAGAAAAGAGAAGGAAGCTTTGGCGCTGGAAATGGAGAAAGAGCGTAAGGAGTGGGAGCTGTCTGGAATTTATACAGAGCTTTTATCAACCGCTTACTCAGAGCTAGCTTATATTTTACCGAAAGAGTCGCTAGAAAAAACTACTAAATCTGTAATAACAAATTCCAGGCTGCCTTTGACTCTCTCTGAGACTAATTTTAGAGCAGAAAGTTTCATATCTGAAAATTCAATTTATAATTTCGTATTGGCTTTTTTAAAAGAGTACACTAACACTTTCGGTAGCCCTATAGCTGTTCTAGCGCTTGCTAGTATAAAAAAAGAGCTTGCCGCTCGTAAATTAACTGAGTTCTCAGAAGGCTTGAAAACACTCTCTCTGTTAGAGTTAGAACTGAAATCTACAAGTTATCTAATTGAAGAGGAGGAGCCTGTTACGAGCTACCAGCTGTTTTCTAAACTTCTTGAGCAGTGCAAAGGTTTGTGCATTACAAGGCAACCAATAGATAAAATAGCAGAAAAATACGGTAGTAAATTCGAGCTTTACTGGCTCACTAAATTAAAAGCGCCTAAAGTATTAGATCCTGTAGATTTAGAGAAGTTAATGGCTCTACTAGAAAATTTTCTGGAGCAGGGTAGAAAAGTTATTATGCTCGATGGCATTGAGTATTTGATAGTTCAGAACAATTACAAGACTATTTTAAAATTCGTTCAATCTCTGAATAGTGTAGTAGCTTTGAAAAGCTCCGTTCTTATCATTCCTATAAATCCTACTGCGCTAGAGCCTAGGGAGCTGGCACTTTTAGAAAGGGAAATGAAAGTTATAAAGTGATGCCACAGTCTCAAGCTTCTGATATTACCTCAGTAGTATGCAATTTTCCATCGCTGAAAAACAGTACAAACCAATCTGTAGAATGTAAGGTAGTCCTCATTTTAACGCATCTTATTCTGCGCTGAACTTTAACTTCAGAGATTTCTTCCATTTTCAAATGCAATAATCCGTCTGCAATGAATTCTTCTCCATATTTACCATAAGCTTTAGAATCAGGCGACATCTCAGTAATTAGAAACGTAGTTACGCCAAGCTCATGCAAGCCTTCAAAGAACTTAAAAAGCTCAATTCTAGGCTTCTGGAGCTCTGCAACTACTTCAAGTGCAGAAAGTGAATCAACAGCAAATAATTTATAATTGAGCCCAAGCTTTAAATTTTTTAAATACAGACTGAAAATATCAAGAAAAGTCCTGCCTGAAATTTTCTGGAGCTCTTTTGCAAGCTCCGCTCTGTCAACTATCTTCACATACTGCGCTAACCCTAAATTACCCATTTGAGTTTCTAAACTATTTTTGCTCTGCTCTAATGTAATATACGCACCTGAGTCTTTGTTCGTATTCAAAATATAGTAAACGAAAGTAGATTTCATCGTTCCTGTAGTACCTGCGACAAGAACAATGCTACCCGCAGGTATTCCACCATTAAGAGCTCTATCGAAATGCTCTATGCCGGTCTTTATCCGCTCCATCTTATTCAATTAGTAATAACCTTAGGATATTTTATTCTTTGCGAGGGCTCAAAACTATTATAGAGTTTTAAAGATATACAAATTCTTATGGCAGAGATAGTTAATTTAACTTCTGAAGAGCTTCCTAAAAGCTGGTACAATATTTTACCTGACCTTCCTGATAAGCTACCTAAACCCAAGAATCCACCTCATAAAAATTCTATTGAGCTACTGCCTAAAATGATGATAAAAGAATGCCTTAGGCAGGAGCATAGCGAGACAAAATTTATAAAAATACCAGATGAAGTGCTAGAGCTTTACGAGCAAGCAGGCAGGCCAAGACCTTTAATAAGGGCGATAAGATTAGAGCAGAAGCTAAGAACCAAGTGCAAACTGTATTACAAAGCAGAATTTTATTCCCCTACCGGCTCTCATAAAGTCAATACTGCTTTAGCGCAAGCTTACTACGCAAGGAAAGAAGGTTATGAGAGATTAACTACAGAGACAGGTGCTGGACAGTGGGGCACCGCTCTAGCTTACGCAGCTTCTCTGGCAGGATTGAAATGCACTGTTTATTGGGTAAGAGCTGTATATAACTGGAAGAAGGAGCGTCGTAGCTTTATGCAGCTCTACGGTGCTGAGATTTATGCATCACCAAGCAACAGAACTAAAGCAGGGAGAGCGCTTTACGAAAAAGATCCTAATCATCAAGGTAGCCTTGGGATTGCAGTTTCAGAAGGCTTAGAAGATGCTTTGAACGATGAAAAAGCAGTTTACTGCTTAGGCTCTGTGCTAAATCATGTGCTCACTCATCAAACTATTATAGGGCTAGAGACTAAGAAGCAGTTTGAGTATATCGATGCCTATCCTGATATTATTATTTCATGCTTAGGCGGCGGTAGCAATTTTGGTGGCTTCGCACTGCCTTTCTACCAAGATCTGCTTAAAAAGAGAAAAAAGCTAAAATTCATTGCAGCGCAAAGCTTAGCGTCGCCCAGTCTCCAAGGCACTTACAAATACGATTACGCAGATCATGCAGAGCTAACGCCTTTACTTAAAATGTACACTCTAGGGCATCGTAAAGAAATGCCGCCCATAAAAGCAGATGGCTTACGCTATCATGCCTGCGCACCTATACTGAGCTTATTGCGCTCTAAAGGCGCACTTGATACTGTAGCATATCCTGTAGATGAAAAGTATGTATTCGAGCGTGCTAAACTTTTCGTACAGACCGAGGGCTTTCTACCCGCGCCAGAAAGTTGCTACTCAGTTGCGTGCGCAATTGATGAAGCGCTAAGATACAAAAGCGAACAAAAAGTTATTGCATTTAATATAAGCGGCCACGGCTTTATGGATATGCTCGCCTATAAAGAAGCACTTGGAATGCCTTGAAGCCTTTCTCTTTTCTTTTAGGAAAAGAAAAGAGAAATCCTTCAGGGAAAGAG
>JASEFT010000077.1 GCA_030018475.1 Candidatus Thermoplasmatota archaeon | reverse complement strand
ATAACGGCATGCAAGAAAGCAGGGGTTAAAGACTTTATAATTGTTGTTGGCTATCGCGGGGAGCAGGTTCGAGAATATTTTGGAGACGGAAAAAAACTCAATGTGAAAATAGAATATGCAGAGCAGAAAAAGCAGTTGGGCACAGCAAATGCACTCAAACAAGCAGAAAAATTTGTGAAAGACTCATTCCTATGCTTGTCACCGGATAGCTTAATAAGCTCGCAAGTTTTAAAAAAGCTGTGCAAGCAGAAACCTTTAACCATTTGCATAAAAGAAGTGCCATGTGCTAAAGAGCTTGGAGTCGTTAAAGTCAGAGGTAACAAAATTTTAGAAATTTCAGAAAAGGTAGAGGAAGGAAAAGCTCTCGTCAATTTAGGCACTTATCTGCTCGACCCTGTAATATTCGATGCTATAAGAAAAACTCAGCTTTCAGAGCGCTACGAATACGAGCTTACTGAAGCGCTGAACATACTAATACGCGAAGGGCACAGACTAACTGCTCAAAAGATAAAAGAAGTCTGGCTTGATATTGCTACGCCAATTAGCCTGCTCAAGGCGAACGAGCTTGTATTAAAAAATCTGAGAGGGGAGTGCAAAGGTGAAGTTGAAAGATATGCAACTCTCAAAGGAAATGTGTCTGTTGGGAGCGGTACGATAATAACAAGTGGCTCCTATATTATAGGGCCTGTGATTATAGGCAAAAATTGCGAAATAGGCCCAAATTGTTTTATCAGACCTTTCAGCTCGATAGGTAATAATGTAAGGATCGGAAACGGCGTTGAGATTAAAAATTCCATCATAATGGATAATACCAAGATAGGGCATTTGAGTTATGTTGGAGACTCTATAATAGGCAGAAATTGTAATTTTGGCGCTGGCACAGTTATAGCAAATCTGAGATTTGATAGGAAAAACGTGCCAATAATTATTAGAGGAGAGAAAGCTGACTCAGGGCTAAAAAAGCTTGGAGTAATAATGGGCGATAATGTACAGACTGGTATAAATGTTAGTATAGACCCTGGGACAGTTATTTGTGAAAATGCAACTATTCTGCCGCATGCTTTTGTTTCTGGGTGGATAAAGCAGAACTCCTGCGTTGGCTGATTTTTAATTTAAAGCAATCAAAAATCAAGTCTGCATTGTTAGGTTCAATATATCTCAGTCCAATCCCACTAATCTCCGCACTTGAAAGCATCTCGTCATAAACAAATACATTTAATCCCATTTTAGTCAAAAGTTTAGCCAAAGCAAGATTTCTGCTGTTATACAATTCCTTTACGCCCTCTCTAAAAGTTATCCCTTTTAGGCATATTTTGACCTTATTTAACGTTTTGTCGATTTTACTACACGCCAATACAATCTTTTCAGCCCAGTAGGTTATCTGCTCATCATTTATTTCTCTTGAAGTCAGCAGTAATCTGGCATAACTAAATTTCTCTCTTTTTTCCATCTCTTTAATCAAAAACCATGGGTATATTGGAATACAATGCCCACCTACACCAGTAGAAGGTAAATGAATGTGACAATACTGATGACTCGCAAACTCACGCGCCTCATAAAAATCAATAGATAATTCATTTGCAATTTTAAATAGCTCGTTTGCAAGTGCAATATTTACATCTCTATAGCATCCTTCTATAATCTTTATGAACTCAGCGACCCTTGCAGATGAAACTAAATGCAAGTTTGGAATGATTTTTTATAAAATTCTAAAGCTTTCGCACCGCTTTCGTTATTCACTCCGCCGATGACTTTAGGGAACTCTTTCAACCTAGAAATACTGTAGCCGGTCATGATTCTCTCAGGCGAATATGCAAGGTAGAACTCGCCATTTTCTAATGATAATCTGCTCTCTTCTTCAAGCCATTTTTTGCCAAGTGTTTCTGTAGTCGTAGGCGGCACAGTGGTTTCTAAAATAACCATCGCACCTTTTTTTAAAATCTTGCCTATGTTTCTAAAAGCGCTTTCTAGTAAGCTGAAATCAGCCTCGAATGTCTCAGTTACATATAACGGAACTGTGATAATAAGCACATCACAATCTTTTGCATCTTTATATCTTGATGTTGCAATAAATTTCTTTCTGCAGTGTCTCTTAATAAGTTCACTCAAACCTTTTTCTTCAGGTATTGGATTTTTTCCACTGTTTATCATTTTACATCTGTTTTCGTCTGTATCGATACCAATGACATCAAAGCCGCTGTCTGCAGCAACCGCGGCTAAAGGTAAACCAGCTTTTCCTAACCCAATTACTGCGATCATATTCTTTTCCTTATCTCCTCACAAATCCTAAGCGCGCTTCCAAAGCCTAAATCTGCGGTAAATGAAAACAGACTAACGTAAGCAAGTCCGAACCCGATAATACCTAAAGCGCTAGCGCCCATGCAGCGAGCTATGAAAAATATCCCTATGTAGCCTATTATAGCTGATAGGATATTAAATATCAAAGCTGACTTTCTAGCAATCATTTCTTCGTATGAAAAATGAGCGAAGAGATTTAAATATTTGCCTATAGATTTCTCCAGCCTATACCCAAATAAGTGATGCCTTTCTTGATTAACTTTTCAGGGCTATCAAAAGTTCTCCTTCCATCAATAATAACAGGTTTTCTCATTGCCTTAAAATCGTTGGCGCTCAAGCTCTTAAACTCGTCCCAAGCTGTTTGGATTATGCAAGCATCTACATTTCTTAACGCAGCTCTCGCACTCTTCGCATACACAATGTTTTTATTCCTAATAAGTTTCTTAAAATTTTCCATAGCCATTGGGTCATAGGCAACAATTTTAGCGCCTTTCCTTAAAAGCTCTTTAGCAATAGGCAACGCTCTAGTCTCTCTTACATCGTCAGTTTCAGGCTTGAATGCAAGCCCTAATAGTAGTATCTTTTTATTTTTTAAATTACCAAGTGCTCTCTCTGCAAGCTCTGTAACTCTCAAGGGTTGAGCTTCATTTATATCTAAAACAGAGCTGAGTAATTTTGGATCGTAGTTTTTTGCTCTTGCAGCTGAGAATATAGCTTTTAAATCTTTAGGAAAACAAGAGCCTCCAAAACCAGCGCCTGCATTAAGGAAATAAGGTGAAATTCTTTTGTCAAGTCCTACGCCTTTCATTACTTCATATACATCCACATTAAATTTCTCGCATATATTTGCAAACTCGTTTGCAAAAGTTATTTTAGTTGCTAAGAAAGCATTGCTTGCGTATTTTATCATTTCTGCAGTTCTTAAATTTGTTCTTAACTTTGGACAGCGAAAATTTTTGTAGAGCCGCATCAGTGTATTTCCGCTTTTCTCATCATATTCTCCAATCACAATTCTATCCGGCTGCAGAGCATCTTCTACAGCAGAGCCTTCTTTTAGAAATTCAGGGTTCATGCAAAGCCCGAAATCTTTTCCTGCTTTTTTGCCTGAATATTTTTCAAGCAAAGGAAGAATGACATTTTCTGTTGTTAGAGGAATTACACTGCTCTTTACTACAACTACATGATATCCTCCTTTTCTCTTTAGCGCAAACCCAATCTCTTTTGCACATTCTTTTATATATTTTAAATTAATTGCGCCTGTCTTCAAGCTTGGCGTGCCAACACAAATAAAAGAAATATCGCTTGCTTTTACAACCTCAATTACATTAGTTGAATACTCAAGCAACCCATTCATTCTAACTTTTCCAATCAGCTCCTTTAACCCAGGCTCATAAAAAGGAATGAGCCCCTTTATGAGCACTTCAATTTTAT
>JASEFT010000076.1 GCA_030018475.1 Candidatus Thermoplasmatota archaeon | reverse complement strand
TCTGTTAAATACATATTATGGCAAACAGATTAGAAATAGGCCAATCTGTTTTAGCCTGTGCAACAAAGCAATCTGAGCGTTAGCTTTTTATATTCAAAACACCATAGTCTTTTTTGATAATGTTTAACTGTAAAACATACGAGGGGTAACATGAAAAGGAAAAGAACTAAAACTCATCTTGTGGGGCTGAGGGTGACCGAAGAGCAGAGGGCGGTTTTATCTAAATTACAGAGTGAATCCAATCTGAGTAAGACTGATATTTTATTAAGAGGATTAGAGATTATAAGCGAATACTATTCACTTGGTCTTGATAGAGACCCCTTGAGTTATGAACTGAGAAATCTCGAAAAAGAGGCAATGCGCCACACTGAAGCCCTGAAACAAATCAGAAAAAGGGAAGAATCAATAAGGGAAATGGTTCAAGAACTACGCAACGTTGACGAGATTATAGATAAGTACCAATGTGATAAAAGTGCTTTAATCCAAATCCTTTTAGAAATTCAAGATAAAAAACACTGGCTTCCCAAGCATGCTTTGATGTGGATTTCTGAAAGGTTGAAAGTACCAATGATTCAAATCCTTCATATCGCTAGCTTCTACAAAGCCTTTAGCTTGGAGCCAAGAGGAGAGCATCTGGTTAGAGTTTGTCTCGGCACTGCTTGTCATGTGAGAGGTGGTCAAAGAGTTTTAGAAGTTGCAGAACGTGTCTTAGGAATCAAAGCAGGGGAAACGACCCGTGACCTTAAGTTTACTCTGGAGAGCGTTAATTGTTTAGGATGTTGTGCATTAGGACCCGTGATAGTAGTGGATGATGAATATCATGGTAAGGTCGCACCTTCAAAGGTGGGCGATATCTTAGCAAGCTATACTAGGTGATAAAATGAAAAAACTAAAATCGTCATCAGACTTAGAAAATCTCAGAAAGGAAATATTATCCAAGAGAGACCCTAAAAAGATGTGTATTACCTTATGTTCAGGTACAGGATGTCGCGCTTACGCTAGCGAAAAAGTTAACATTGCTTTTCAAGACGAGATTAAAAAACAAAAATTGGGAAAAGAAGTAGATATTAGGAGAACAGGATGTCATGGGTTTTGTGAGAAAGGTCCTATTGTTGTTATCTATCCTGAAGAAATATGTTATCTTCAAGTGAAGCCTGAAGATGTATTTGATATTCTATCTCAAACAATAAAGGAAGGAAAAATCATTGAACGTTTACTTTATACAAATCCAGGTACTGGTGAAAAAATTATTCACGAGTCTGAGATACCATTTTATAAGAATCAGAAACGACTTGTTTTTGGCAACAACCGTAAAATCGATCCTAAAAGTATTGATGACTATATTGCACTCAACGGGTATACTGCCTTGTCAAAAGCACTTCTTGAGCTTACACCTGAGCAGGTGATTGAAGAAGTTAAAAAAGCTAACTTGAGAGGACGAGGTGGTGGTGGTTTTCCTACAGGACGAAAATGGGAAACCACCCGCAACGCGCCTGCTGCACCTAAATACGTAATTGTTAATTGTGATGAGGGGGACCCCGGAGCATACATGGACAGGTCTCTAATGGAAGGTAATCCGCACAGTGTCCTTGAAGGACTTGTTATCGGTGCATATGCTATTGGCTCACATGAGGGTTTTATCTATGTGCGTCAGGAATATCCTCTTGCTGTTGAGAACACAGAAATTGCCATAAAGCAAGCAGAGGAATACGGTTTTCTTGGTGAAGATATTCTTGGCTCAGGGTTTAATTTCAAAGTCAAGATTCATAGGGGTGCAGGTGCTTTCGTCTCCGGTGAGTCAAGCGCTCTTGTAAGCGCAATAGAAGGAAAAGTAGGAGAACCAAAACCTAAATATATCCACACTGCTGTGAAAGGATTGTGGAACAAACCAACCTGCCTAAATAATGTGGAAACATGGGCAAATGTGCCGCTTATTATAAATAATGGTGCAGATTGGTACAGGAGCATGGGCACTGAGGGCAGTAAGGGCACTAAAATATTTTCATTAGTTGGTAAAGTCAATAACACAGGGTTAGTGGAAGTACCTATGGGCATGACGCTTAGGAGTATTATTTACGATATTGGTGGAGGAATACCTAACGGTAAGAAATTCAAAGCGATTCAGACTGGTGGTCCCTCTGGCGGTTGTATTCCTGAGCAGTTTCTTGACCTTCCAATAGATTTCGATGAACTTACGAAGGTAGGGTCAATGATGGGTTCGGGTGGAATGATTGTAATGGATGGAGACACCTGCATGGTTGATATCGCAAGATATTTTACAAACTTTCTTGCTGATGAATCCTGCGGGAAATGTATACCCTGTCGTGAGGGGCTAAGGCATATGCTTAAAATCTTGAATAATATCACAGGTGGAAAAGCTACAGAAGAAGATATTAAACGCTTGGAAGATCTCACAGAGGTAGTTCGTGATGGCTCTTTATGTGCTCTCGGTGGAACTGCTCCTAATCCTGTAATAAGCACACTCAAATATTTCAGAGATGAATACGAAGCACATATCAAAGAGAAGCGCTGTCCTGCGTTAGTTTGTAAGGAACTTATTATATATTATATTGACCCTGAAAAATGTCAAGCATGCGGATTATGCGTCAAAAACTGTCCTACAGGAGCAATTTACGGTAAAAAAAAGATTGTGCATATAATTAATCAAGAGAAATGTATTAAATGTGGGACATGTTTTGATGTTTGCCCTGACAAGTTTAGTGCAGTGCTCAGACTCTCTGGAGAACCAGCACCTCCAGATGTTCCAAGAGAGACAAGGATAAAATCCAAAGAAAGGCGATGAAAATGAGAACTATAACTTTAGAAATTGATGAAAAAAAAGTCAAAGCTGAAGAAGGAATGACTATTCTACAAGCAGCTAAATCTGTTGGGATTGACATCCCCACATTATGCTATCATGAAAAATTAGAACCTTATGGTGCTTGCCGATTATGCATGGTAGAAATCACGAAGAATAAACGGTCAAGGTTGGTTACATCTTGTTGTTATCCAGTAGAAGAGGGGTTAATAGTAAAGACTGATACTGAGAAAGTGAACAAAATCAGGAAAACAATTATAGAACTACTATTACCATTGGCCCCTACTGGTCCAATAATGACTTTGGGCGCAAAGTATGGTCTCTGTGAATATATTAAGAAAACAGAAGTAGAGGGGGAATGGAAAGTAAAAGGATTTCGGTTTCCTACAGAGCAAAACGATTGTACACTTTGTGGGTTATGTGTACGATACTGTGCAGAGATTAAGAAAGAGAATGCTGTTGGGTTCATAGGTCGAGGCGTAGATAGACATATAGCTATCCTGCCTGAAAAAGGTGGTATATGCATCTTTTGCAGGGAGTGTTATAACCTTTGTGACGGTGGCAAATTCCCACACGAAGCTGAGGCTTTTTAGCGTTCTTTTATTCAGATTTTACTAAGCGAAATAACAGCGAAATCACGAGGCTGAAACGAGGTTGTTACGAAGCTGTTGAGGCAATATATTGGCTTAAATACAAGTTATAACCAGCTCTGCCATATTTCTTTGCTCTCATATTATATTCTGCTTTTTCCATTTCGTTTAATCTCTGCCAACTTTTAACCGCGTTTCTGAATCTATCTCTTTTTGCTAACTGGATTTCAGTTTTAGGATCGCTGGGTTTAGTATATTTTTTGATGTAGTGTGTCCTACCTTTATGTGATGCAACTACTGCTTTGCCTATAGTGCCACTGTATATATTTCCGAGCATATTCTTGATTTTCATATTCTCAGTTATTAATATACACTTCAATAACTATCAACTCTATGATTTCTAGTGTGCGGAAACTATAATGTTGTTTTTGTCAGCTCTGGCACCCGTAATAGCTAGC
>JASEFT010000075.1 GCA_030018475.1 Candidatus Thermoplasmatota archaeon | reverse complement strand
GTAACCGATAGTATCTCGATTCCGAGCCTGTTGCCGAATGCAAATATTTCTTCCTTGCTGCGTTTCGCAATCCACCAACTGTCAATTCCTTTGCTTGTCACTATAGGCCTTATTATCAGCTCGCAGTCTTTTTCAGTCCAAAATGCTATGAAGCGCTTGCTATACTTGTCCCATTTATTGAGATACTTCTCTGCAGATTCAAGCGCGTCTTTCCTATCGCTATAAATTCTTCCCATTTTTGCTCACCGCCTTACCTTAAGTTTTCCGTTCTGATCTACGCTCAACATGCACTGTGCAATTAGGTTTTGTATCCGCGTCCACAATTGCGCTTTTCTTATTGGATGCATATCGTACTCTTGCGCTACTTCCTCTATCAGCTCTTCCTCAGTCTTGCCTTCAGCATACGCCAGAATAAGTTCTTCCAGCGTTGCATCATGCGGTTCTTTTGACCAATCCATTTCCATTTTTTGTTCTCACCTTCCGTTGTTCTTGACGCTCTGAAGAAGCTGCTTATCCAAAAGAAAACACCGTAGAGCATCTAGGCACGAGACACTCTCAAAGAGCCTAACCGCTAAGCACGGAAAAAACTATAGGCATCGGAAAAAGGTATCATGCGGATAGCGCATCAAGTGCTTTCTTCCGCAAGGCTTTTATTTTCCGAGCACCTATATTATACATGCTTAGACGCTCCGTAGATGTTCTCTTTGGTTGGAGTGCTTCTGCGCGAACGTCTAAGCAATAACTATGTTTTTTATTCTTTATAAGCGTTCGTGCGTGTGTGTGGAACTTAAAAAATTTCCAAGTTAAGGGAGCCAGAGAGCTAAAAATTTGATTTCCAACTCATTTCCAACTTAGATGTTATAATAAATCTTTCGGCTCGAGTTTTTATCTGGCAAAAAGGCAAGTTGGAAATGCTCGTCGAGAAATGCATACCTAAAAATTGAAAAAAATGTAAAAATTAAGAACTATTATTTGCTTTACGATCTATTTCTAGCAGTTTTTCGTGAAGTTTTTGCTTTTGAATATAATTTTCAATTCTTTCTCTCAACACATAAGCTGATACTTCTTCAAGCGATACGATTGCAGGTTTACCTCTACCTTCAGATATGTAGCTTATCAAGCCTTTCTCGCCCAAGTCCTCTAAGAGATTGCGATACTGTCTTTCTGAAACAGGTTGAATGTTGTTATCTTTACATGCTTTTGTATAGTAGGGCCGGAGTTTATTAGTTTCTACGTAAATTGCATTTCTATTTTCGCAAAAATACCATGCAGTTGAGTAATACACGAGTAAATTTTGCTCGCTCATATCTATAAGTACATCATCTGATATCTCTGGGTTGACATAATTCTTAGCAGCCCTTACATCATCCAGTTCAATGCGCCCACGCTTCTCAGCATCTGCCATTTTAGCAGCGGTCCATACAACTTCTATACCTAATCTTGCATTGCCCACATGACTAGCAATGTCAGCAATAAGCTCCAGCTCGTTTTTAAGCAAACTATCTGGCGCCAGCGCTAACTTAGCTCTTTCACCTATTATTTCCATAAGTTCTTGTTTTGTATATTTTTCCATTTTTATTATGGGCGCGCAATGACCAAAACTACTCAGTGTAGAAGGATCTATTTCTTCTAACCTATGAAGAATACTGGCACTTACTGCAATCACTATCAGCGATACGGAGCCAAGATCATGCGATGGCGAGCGCGTAAACAGATATAACAAATTAGTTTCTCCTTTCTCCAGCATTAAATTAATTTCATCGAGAATAACTAAAACACGAGGATAACCTTTTGCTTTTAATATCTCCTTTAATATATTAAGAAGCTGCCCCCAGCCCAGCCGTGCCGGGTTAAAATTAGTGCTCAAACTTTTAATGACTTTTACAAGCAGTTCCGTTTCACTTGTACAGTCCCTGCAATCGATGTATATCGTATGAAGGTTTACATTTCTTTTAGAAGCATTTTCCTTGAGCAAACTTGCAAGATACTGTGCAAGCAACGTTTTACCGGTTCCGGGCATGCCTTTGATAAGAATGTTTACAGGCTTATGCGAGCGCAATATCGTTTCATACCAGAATAATAACTCCTTAAGCTGCTTCTCTCTGCTGATTATTTTCTGCGGTATGTAATCTGGCATAAGCGCATCTTCATTTAGTATCATAGATTCGTGCTCTTCTTCTTCGCTGGAAGTTGAAAGTATTTCTTGCGCATACATCTTTTAGTCCCCACGCCCGTCTTTAACAACAAGTAATTCGTAAGCTTTTTGCAGTGCCAGTATTGCTTTAGGTATATCGCTAACTCTAAGCGATTGCGTCTTCTGCCAGTCGTTATGCTTGTCTTTGTAGTTACGATGCAAAGTTACTGTGGCAAAACCATTCTCGAGAGCATTGCGCCAGACAGTCACTTCGACGCCACCAGCTCTTACATGCTCAGGCTGATTTCCTTTGACCATTTTCATCACCCCCTTCTTCAATCTCTGATTCCCTTCTCACACAACGAAAACAGCGCCTCGCCCTCAGGAAGATTAGGCGCATCTACCAGTTTTGCAACTTTTTTACCTTTCTGCCCTTTTCTTAGATAGACGCGAAACAGCATCGTATGCGCTACGATATTGCCGCCTGCAGGCTTGTTAGGGTCTCCAAACATTTTTCCTGGATCAGCGACTACTTGATTTGTTGCTGCAACTACACAGTTGCGCTCGTCTGCAAATTTTAATAAGTTATGTATATATTTGCTTAGAGATTGCTGTCTGTCAGTGAGCACTCCCCTGCCTGCAAACTCAGCTCTGAAATGCGCAGTCAGAGAATCCACAACAAGAAGTTTTACATTGATATCTTTTGTAAGTTCTTGTAATCGTTCACCAATAATTACCTGATGCCCTGCAGATGTAGCTCTGATAACGTGTATCTTTTTAAGAACCTCCGCAGGATCTAATTTCAGCGCATTCGCCATAGATTCGATACGTTCAGGTCTAAAAGTATTCTCTGTATCTACATAGACAACTTCGCCTTCCAAACCGCCTTTCTCAACAGGCAACTGCACGTTAACGCATAACTGATGGCATATCTGAGTTTTGCCTGTAGAGAACTCACCGTAAAATTCTGTTATTGCGCAGGGCTCTAATCCACCGCCGAGCAAATCGTCCAAATCTTTCACGCCTATCTTGAGACGCTGTATTTTAGCTCTCCTCTCTTTAACAATATCGCCAGTCTCAAGCGGCTTTAATTTTATATGCTGCTTCGCCGTATGCACGAGCTTGCAAGCATCAGAATACTTCAATTCGCATGCTTCTGCAAGCGTGTTCGGCATTGTGAGCGCTACGCTGAGCACATCGCCAAACCCGGCGTTTCGAAGTTTTTCTGCGGTACCGCTACCAACGCCAGGCAGTTCTTCCAGTTCTGTTATTTCAGTTATATCTTCTGCTCCGTCTTTCATTTATATCACATCCTATATTTTCCGTTCGCCTAAGGTGGACAAAAAAGAACTTTCGATGTTTTGTGCCTTTATATGTCGCAACCGATATCAAGCACGCATCAAGGGGCCCACCTTAGGGCGCTTTATAGCCTCTTTGATGCGCCTCTTACGTTTGTGCTAACGTTAGCAAATATTATTGTGCAGGCTGAGAATATATAGTTTCACTCGAGAGTAGAAGAATTGGAAAGTGGCTTTTTTACCTCTCTGGCTCCACTTTTCAAAATTTGAAAAGTGGCTTTCCGTCGACAGCTCTCACGACAATTTCTCAATAAGGAATTCTTCCAAAATCTTAGCTGGAATATCTTCAATATAAATTTGCGTTGTAGCGCCTTCTTTTGTCTGAACAGTCTCAGTATCTATCAAGCCTTCTTTATCTAAAACCTGCAGCTCACGCCACAGCGTAGTATGGCTTACAGGCTCTTCTTCGTATTCTTCAAAAATAATCTTACAGTACTCTTCGAC
>JASEFT010000074.1 GCA_030018475.1 Candidatus Thermoplasmatota archaeon | reverse complement strand
TTCCGCTCCTACCACGAAAAAACAGGGTGAACGCAGAGGGTTGTAAGAAATCAAAAAGAATTAAAAAAATGGTCCGTAGGGCCTACGGTTTTTTACTGATTCATACCACTTTTTATAAGACTCGCTCAGTACAAATACTCCAGCTCTTCTTTCTCCATTTCATCGTGAGCTTTGGCAACAAGTTCTTGTAGTGGAAGGTAGCCGTATTCCTTTACTACTTTATCTATCACTTCGTCCAGCTCTTTAGGATACTCCTTACTGCTGCGCAGTCCGTCTAAAAAACGCTCACCGTAATGCGTAATTTTGTAAACGAAAAGCAGTCTATCTTCTGGTGTAAGTTTAAGGCCAACCTTGAGATAGTTATCCTCCGTCAGGTCGAAAACTATATGCGCTAAATCCAAGCTGAATGGTCCGTAATGACTTAGCTCATGGTTATATGTGAAATCAAGTAGTTTTTTCTTTTGCGCTTTTCGCTCTACCAAGTATACCAATTTTTGCATTCTGGTTTTTCCTCTTACCTCTCCAAGTTTCTCCGCAAGTAAAAGCGGAATGGCATGCGCCAAGTCGTCTTTTATCATTTTAATCCGTTCCTTTCTTATTTTTTCCTTTATTATATAGATCTTCAAACAATTTTTTATGGTTTTCAACGATGTAGCTCATGCGTGTTTGCATTAAACTGTATCTACTGCCAAAAGCGTTTGCCTTATGTGGTAGAAACATAAGCTCGTCATCTATGATAATAAATGGGTTTCCAGGCGTTGTCGTAACCACAGGCTTTAAATTTAGCTTTTTTAAAGTACCTTTTTCTTTTTTGCCAGGATTTGTACATACAATCCTGATAGAAACATTCCGCGCCAAGCAGTATTTGAGTGCAGCTATAATATTTGAGTCATTTGCCCAAGAGCAGTCGTGAGAATAAATTCTTATACTTTTTGCAGCTTTACGAAATGTGTTACAGAGCAAGTTCATCGCTGTTTCTTCAGGCTTAACTATCCAGAAACCATTTTCATCGTCATCTTGTCCTTCAGGCAGATTTTCAAAATATTCATCTATCTTTTCAATTGCTTTTCTTGCATGCTCATGTTCTTCAATAACAGATCGAAAGGCAACTCCTGGCGGTAGTAATTTATATTTACCGGTGTGTCCGCGCCCTCCTTTTCTTGTGCCCTTACTATCCACCATGGACGCAAGGCAGCCCCTCTTGGCAAGACGCTTTAAAAGTGTGCTTGCAGTGCTTTGGTGTATAGGTTGTAGATCAGTTACGTAACCCGAAGTGATAATACTCTTTTGTGATGCCGCTTTCAAACATGAAATATAAACTTTAACTTCATTTTCCGGAATCTTACTATTAGAAAGCAGATATGATTTCAGCAACTCAAACTCTTTCTCAGACAATTCGCTCATTTACAATTTAGCAATAAATAGCAACTATATATAGTTTGTTTTTCATAGCGTGAAAAGGTTTTGCCGATTGTTTTTCATGCCGTGAAAAAGAATCACTATATACTACTTCGTAGATATTATATCAAGATGATAAAAAAGTTTGAGTTGAGTTGCGTCTTGATGAGCAGCGCGGAGAAACGAGAAGAAAGAAGAACAAATCAAAGAGGTGATTTCATACGAATGAAAAATGGGATGCGAATGCTAAGCATTTAGGCGTAAAAAAGGTAGTGTACACAGAAAGCGGTAAGGAGCGCGTGCTCAAAGGCGAAACCATAGACAGGGACGACGGCTTCATTGAAGTTAAAGTTGGCGATCGGAATTTTATAGTGAATAAAAATGCAGTCTTAGTGATCAAAGACCCTGTGAATAAAGAGGAACCAATCTTAACTACTGACAGCAAAATGCGCCTGATTAAGAAACGTACTGCCGAGTGATTACTATGCAAACAATAATAGGCGGGCTGCATGTTGATGATTTTGAATATGCAGTCAGACTAGGAGATTGGCTTGGCAAGGCGCTCTTAGCGTTTCAGAGATCTGTTGATGGTTATCACTGGCAGGCAGTATATGATGATTATAAGTTGAGTTTTGAAGAGAAAAGAACTGATGAGGCAGGTGTTAGCGAAGCGATAGGAAGCGATCTGGAGAGAATTGAAGTAGACGAACAAAACAAAAAGGAGGCAGATCGCTTTGATAGATCAAAAATCCAACTCGGCACTTGCCGAAGGGAAAAGCAAGAAAGATGATTTAGAAAAATACAAGGATTTTATAATTCATATCGAACAGAAAGAACGACTACCAGATGGAACTTACAAAAGTGTTTTTAAAGAATACGTTACCGTTGCAGGGCGTCTTAAAATGTTCTGGGATGATAATACCGCCCAGGGTAAACAAGGTAGTATCTCAACACAGAAAACGTTAGAGAATGAAAAAGAGGTAGAGTTCACCGCAGTAGTTACAGGTGCAAGAGGCACTGCTACAGGGACTGCAAGAGAGTTAAAAATCGAAGGCACAAATGCAAAATCAGTTATAGAAAATTGCGAAACTTCTGCTGTTGGAAGAGCGCTTGGAAACCTCGGCTACGGCTTACTACCAGGAACATGTATAGCCCCTGCCGAAGAACTGAAAGATAGAGAACCTTTATTTTTTGCAACACCGGCACAATGTAATTTTATCAAAGACCTAATCGAAAAAGGATATTATGATGCAGAGCGCAACAAAGAGTACGTGTTAAATTTTCTAAAAGAGAATAAAGTAGAATCCATTGAAAAGCTAACAATAGAACAAGCGGACGCACTTATCAAAAAACTCGATAAATCAAAAAGGGGGTATGGATTTGCAAAATAAAAATAAACTTGAGATAGCAAAGCGCGCTGCGCTAGCTTATTTTGGCTTTTCTAAAGGGTTAGATAAATTTCCGAAAGGTGCGAGAATTTATTTCTATGACGGCTCAAGTAATAACTCCGAGCCCGGTAAAGATGCTTTCTCAGCAGCTCTTAATAAAACGATTAAAAGCGTTTGGCAAGACGAAATTGGCTCGCTATCTAAAACTGCCAGACTGAGCCTGCACGACTTTGCGTTTTATGTTAATGAGTTGCGCAAAAATTATGGAATGAATCAGTTGAGCATTAAAGTGCCTGCCGAAAGAGAGCTCTTGATTAAATTGATGAAAAAAATTGCCGAATCAAACGATTCTGTAATTCTAGTTGGATTAACATATGGGAAGGAGCAAAAATTTCTACTGGTAAATACTGCAATAGCTTTCGATAAGGAGTTAAAATGAAAGAAGCTACACTATCATTCCGAAGCGTTCATAAAATAATGAAGAACTCTGCTGAAGATATGCTGGTCAGCAAAGATGCAGTAGAACTAATGATTAAATGCGCTGCAGATTACATCAGACAGAAAACATACAAAGCGCGAGAAATTACACTGCTTAGCAAGAAACGGATAATAAAGAAAAGGGGGCTAGAACTTGCTATATAATGAAAACGAAAGCATCGTTCCGTAAGCAAAATGACAACGGTTAAAAAGGCGATGATAAAGGGGTAGGGTAAGTGTATGGAAAGTGGAAAAAACGAAACGCAGCGAGAAAGTAAAAAATGCTCTAAAAATCTTCTTGACGATATTCGTATCAACGTCATTCCTATCTGGGCGAACAGCAAGCGCCCAGCTGTAAAATGGGAGCAGTATCAGCACGAGCGCTATCCAAGAGATAAATTAAAAAATTGGATTGGCAACTTTGCAGCAGTATGCGGAAAGGTCAGCAGCAATCTTGCAATTGTAGATTTTGATGATGAAAAACTTTACACTCGTTTCTTCAAAAACGTAGAAACCTATACAGTGAGAACCCCGAATAACGGAGTTCATCTCTATTTCTACTCAAAGAAAGAAGTTAAAAAGACTCCTAAATACTTGGGTTATCCAGTCGATATTCAAGGCGAAGGCTCGTATGCACTGTGCCCGCCATCAAGCATTGAAGGAAGAGACTATGAAGTCATTAAAGATGTTGCGATTTTAGAGGCTAACGACATTTTTGCGCTGCTAAATTCGTGCTTGCCGAAACGCGAGGAGCGCGCTAAAGATTTAGAAGAGTTCAAGCGGAGAATAGATTTTTCAAATATAGTCGAGCGTTACGTGCGCTCGGAATATCAAGGCAAGGGCTACTGGCAGGGGTTCTGCCCCTTTCATGATGATAAGCCAGGAGGCTCTCCATC
>JASEFT010000073.1 GCA_030018475.1 Candidatus Thermoplasmatota archaeon | reverse complement strand
TAAAGTAAAGCAACATTTGCAACGTTTTTATAAGCTGAAGGGGCGCTTCACCCCCTGCCCCTCAATGCGACGCCAGCTAAAGCTAAGGCGTCGCATCGCCCCTTGAGCCAAGAGCGAGTGAAGAAACCTCCGAGTGAATTTGTCGCTCCAGAGGTAACCTTTGGGTAAATCATGTTCATTTATAAGCCCCTGGGGTACGGGGGCTTGCACGCACTTAAGCCTTCAGGCTGGTGCGTGCACGAGGGGTTTGGGGTGAATAGCCCCCGTCACCGTAAGTAAAAATCTCTGTTTTGGAGCTAATGTTGCTGATGTCCACTGACTTTACCTCAACGCTAACTATTTATATTGGAAACGCTAATAATTCTTTTTAAAAAGATGGAGAAAACCGCGCTAGCTATAATTTTGGCTATATTATTAATTATAAACTTAACTGGACTCCTGCCACAGCAGAGTCAAGCAGTGGGAGAGCAGCTTCTGACTGAGAGCTTTGCTAAAGTAGAAGAAGTTTTCGAGCTTTCGTTTACAGAGTCCGGCTATAAGCTAGTAAATATCTCGCTACCTAAAGATGCAGTAATAAAAAACGCGACTATTTCTATAACGAACCTTTCTGCAGTAGAATATCCTTCTTTGGATTTAGGCGATAACGGTAGCATAGACTGGCGGTTTAACGGTACTATGGGAAAGCAGAACTTGTTTGAAAATCGCTACTATAACATTACATTTCAATTCACAGCGCAAGAAATAAAAAAAGCAAATTTTAGTTTGCCTAAAGCCTCAGTAATTTCTGCTAACGTAGCTCTTTCTATAAACGATACCTATCCATCTTACGAGTATAATTTAAAAGTAAATCAAACTTCTTTCTGGCATCAAACAACCGCAGAGCCGCTCAGAGAAGGGATATGTATTGGAAGTTGCGGTAGCAAAGTGTTGAGTATCGCTTGTGAAGATGTTAATAACGATGGCTTTCCTGATGTTATTGCCGGTAGTGAGAGCGGTGTGTGGCTATTTATTAACAATAACGGGCTGTTGGAGCAGCCTAACCTCGTTTCTAGCGCAATTGCTTATTCTATGGCGTGTGCAGACGTTAATAACGATGGAAGAATAGATATAGTATGCGGAAGTTCTGATGGATATGTGTATGTTTTAGAAAATAACTTTCCTGATTGGACGCAGAAATCTATCTGGCTTTCATCTAAAATATATGGCGTTGATGTGAGCGATTTAGATAACGATATGCAATACGATGATATAGCAGCAGTAGCTAAAGGCCGCATTCTATACCTAGTAATGAATTGTACTGTTGCGGAGCCGAGTATAAAATCTATTTTTTTGAACGGCGAACTTCGTTCCGTTGCTATAGGCGAGCTTAATAACGATAGTAATTTAGATATAGCATGTAGCGATGAGAATATGACTGTATGGGTATGTTTAGGAAACAGCACAGCTGAGTATAACACAACATCTTTCTATGCAGCTACAGAGATTTGGTCTGTTAAAACAGGCGATATAAACGGAGATGGTCTGCAAGACATTGTTGGAGGAGGTATAAGGGGAGGCGGCGGCTACGGCAGGATTGCAAAATGCATTAATAAAAACGTGAGTTTCAGTGTTAATACAGTTGATAACGGCAAAGGTGGCTGGTTTTATTCAATTGCACTTGGAGATGTTGATGGAAACAGCCTAAAAGACATTGTTGGTCTAAGCTGGGATTCTAATATTTACTACATTTTGAATAACGGTACTACTAATATTACAATTGCCACTAACGGCGCTTACGAATATTATATTGCGCCTTTAACTTTGGGTGATTTAGATAATGACAGCGATTTAGACGCAATTACAGGCGATAGATACGGTAAAATCTTTCTCTGCCGCAACATAGTAAAAACTCAGCTTGAAGTTGTAGATTTCACTACCGCTCTTTCTTCGTATCTCAATACCTGCGATTACTCTTACGATAATTTCGCAAATCCTTTGTGCACAGTACCGCTCATTATACAATCAAACTATGCAGGCGGTATTACTGTAAGTAATCTAAGTGTTGTCTATAGGTACACAGCAATAGTTCCAAATGCTGCCAAGCTTTTAGCAGCCTATCTTCAAGCGCACCAAGCTCAAGCTGTTGACTGGAATATCACAATACCTTTGAATTTTTCAGTTTCCTCTGCCGGCAAAGTATTGCTTGAGGTTAACGTTACATTTCTACTACCGCCTAGACTCATTCAGCAGATACCTAACACATATTATTTTGATGAAGATACCACTGCTGAGAACCTCATTTGCCTTGAAGATTATTTCACCGATGAAAAGGACGATGGTAATTTGACTTTTGAAGTATATTGGGATGATATAGAGAATGTGAGTGTCTGGGTTAATGGCTCAGCACTCTCTTTTAAAACCCTTACTTTAGACTGGTACGGCTGGATTAGTTTAAAAGTTAGAGCAAGAGATAGCGATAACCTAACTGCGGAAAGCAATAATTTTAATGTAGAGATAAGACCAGTAAATGACGCACCTAGATTTATTGGTGGGTTGCAGGATAAGACGATAGGCAAAGGCGATGTTTGGAGAGAGAATTTGAGTATGTATTTTTATGACCCTGAAGAAAAATCGATCAACCTTATTTATACTTGTAACTATCCTGCAATTGTTATTACGGGCTGCATTGCCACATGGTCTCCGGTCGGCGATGAAAATATAATTCTCAAGAACGTAATTTTCACAGCTAGTGATAGCGAACGGTTAAGTGGAAATTCTGCGCCAATAACACTTACTTACAGAGCGCACAAAGGCCCTAAATATATTGGAGGATTGCAAAGCGCAGATGTTGTTGAAGATACTACTTGGAGCGTGGAGCTTAGCAATTATTTCAGTTTAGGCGATTACGGTGCATGGTTCAAATGTAGCTCACCCTATATTACAATAATTGGCACTACTGCCTCTTGGACTCCAAACAACGATGCTGCAAGCATTGTTAATCTCGTATTTACTGCCATTGATAATGTTGACCCTAACCTCACTGCCGAATCAGAGCCAATAACTCTCACATTCATCTGGGTAAATGACCCTCCTGAATATCTTGGCGGATTAGAAAATTATACTGACGAGGTACTTGAAGGCACTACTTGGACGCTGGATTTGAAGCTCTATTTTAGGGATGAGGAGGAGAATCAAAGGTTAAGATTCATCTGCAGCTCAGATGAAATTGTAATTGACCAAGTAACTAAAATTGCGAGTTGGACTCCTCAGAGAGGCGCTACAAACATTACAATAAAATTCACAGCGATAGACGCGTTAGATGAGCAATTAAAGGCAGAGTCTCCTGAAGTTAAATTGATATTTATAGGCAGGAACGACCCGCCGACAGCTTTCATCACCAAGATAGCGCCTAACAGAGCTCGTGCTGGAGAAGTTATTTTGTTCGAAGGCTATGGCACAGATGACGGCACAGTCGTGGCTTACGAATGGCGCTCTAGCATAGATGGCTTTCTAAGCTCTTCAAGAACTTTCACTTTAACTGATTTATCAATAGGTAAGCACAAAATATACTTCAAATGTATGGATAATACAGGCAAATGGTCTGAGGAGGTGCAATCTGAGCTAGTAATTTTAGCGCCTGAAGAAGTGCTTCTGGAAATTCTCAAGCCCTATTTTTTACTTGCACTTGCGCTTGTCACTCTAGGACTTGTTCTAATCGTTCTAGGAAAGAAATATAAAATCAAGTGAAAAATGCGTTTCAAGCTAGTTTGTTTATATTTCAGCTCTCTCTTTTACAGTCTTACCTGAAATTACAGTAGCAATTGCAGCAATTGCTGTTAAAATACATGCTAAAACTAGCAGGTACCACCCTATAGCAGGTCCCCATGAAATATCGCCAGCTTCAGATACGCCGTTAAATCTGTATTCTATTCCTGAGAACATACCTGGAAAAACTCCTTGCGCTAGCGCATTTGGAAGTGCAAGTGCAAAGTACAGCGGTGTAAATATTGTCAGTACAAGTGCCAAAAGAACTGAGCAAAATGCAATTTTATTAGATGCTTTTCCAGCAGCTGCAGAAACAGAGCATATTAAAGATATAATTGCGAGCAAAACAGCTGCTATTGCGGCATAGTAAGTAGTTGAATAAACTCCTTCTATAGCAGTGCCTTGATAGCTCTCTGCTTTCGTAGTTTTTGGGTTCTCCTCAGTTATAACTGCTCCCTGAAGTTTAAACTCAATAGTTCTTTTTAATGTCTGAGTCTCAGCTTTGTAAGTCCACCAAGGCATAAGCAGAGAGCAAAATGTTAGTATTGCCACCGCTAAACAAATTATTCCAGCAACTAAACTTTTTTTTAGCCATTTTTTTACACACTTACCTCAACTGTAAAGTAAAGCAACATTTGCAACGTTTTTATAAGCTGAAGGGGGCGCTTCACCC
>JASEFT010000072.1 GCA_030018475.1 Candidatus Thermoplasmatota archaeon | reverse complement strand
CATTATTCCCATCCCAAGGGTAAATAGATTTAGGTTATTTTATAGTTATGCAACAAAGCAGCGAAACCGTTAATATTTAATATTCCAAACACTATTTATCGTTTTGTATGCTCCCGGAACAAATAAATTTAGAAAGCTATGTATATAAGGTGATTGATTGATAGATAAGTTAATAGATAATAAAAGAATAATGATAACTGGTGGGACGGGAAGTTTCGGTCATCAGATGGCCAACATCTTGTGTAGAGTGAATCCTAAAGAAGTTAAAATATTTAGTAGACACGAAGACCTTCAGCACTCAATGGCTAGAGAATTTCCAAATTTTGTTTTTGTTTTAGGGGACGTGAGAGATTACGAAAGGGTCTTAGAAGCTACAAAGAATATAGACATAATATTTCACGCTGCGGCTTTAAAACAGATTTCAGACATAGAACGGCATCCTATGGAAGCAGTCAAGACCAACATACTTGGAACATAAAAAAAGCAGCTATAGAAAATAATGTGGAAAAGGTTATAGGAATATCAACAGACAAAGCAGTCAAACCAGTCAATGTGTATGGCATGACTAAAGCTATTGATGAAAGAATTCTTTTGCTTAAGGAGGATTGCGAGACTAAGTTTTCGGTGGTAAGATATGGGAATGTTATAGGAAGCAGAGGCTCAGTGATTCCACACTTTAAAAAACTGTTGGATGAGGGGGAAAAAAGCTTCCTGTCACTCATCCTCTCATGACAAGATTCTGGCTCACTTTAAACGAAGCGATCGAATTGGTATTGTTTGCTTTGTCCGAAATGGATGGATGTATTTATGTCAAAAAGTGCAGTGCGTGTCTGATTAAAGACATAGCTGAGGTAATGGCCGGAGAAGGCAATTTCGTTGTCAAAGGAAAAAGACCCGGAGAGAAGTTACATGAAGTTTTAGTGAGTGACATGGAAATGATGCATACAGAAGAATTGGTTGATCATAATATCTTCAAAGTTAATCCTTTTGATAGCCCAGTGATAAATGAACCAAAAGAGTTCACGTCAGAAAATGCAGATAGATTAAGCAAGGATGAATTAAGAAAAAAGCTAATAGAAGAAGGATGGTTATAACAATAATCGGCGGAATGGAAAGTTTTAGATATCCGATACCTGAAGAACGGTATAAAAAGGTTTCTAAAGAAGGACCAATTTATAACAACGAGAACGGATTACGGGGAGCGATTGATAAATGAAAGTACTTATCACAGGGGGCACAGGAAAACTTGGAATGGAACTTGTTAAACTGTTCCCTCAGTCATTACATCCTACACATAAAGAATTAGATATAACCAATAAAGAGAGAGTTTTTAAGTTTATAAAACGCAAGAAACCTGACATTTTAATACACTGTGCAGCTCTTACAGGGATAAGGGAATGCGAGGAGAATAAAAAACTTGCGATGAACACAAATGTAGGTGGTACCGAGAATCTTGTTAAAGCTTGTTTGAAATATAAACCAGACTGCTACTTCATTTATATATCTACGGCGTGCGTTTTCCAAGGCGATAGGGGCGAATATACTGAAGAGGATATACCTTATCCAAAAAATTTCTACTCTTTGACTAAATTGTTAGGCGAGTATGCAGTAAAATATCTTAATATAAAAAAATGGTTGATAATAAGAACAAATTTTGTACCAAGAGCGGTGTGGCCTTATCCCAAAGCCTTTATCGACCGTTACGGTACCTATCTTTTTGCTGATGACCTAGCTTTGGCAATTAAATCCATAATAGAACAAAATTATACTGGCATTTTACACGTATGCGGAGAAGATAAAGTATCGATGTTTGAATTAGCAAAAATTACAACCTCAGACATAAAGCCGATGACTATGAATGAGTATACAGGTCCCCCCCTAACCATAGATATGAGTCTTAGATCTGTTAGAATAAAATCCTTTAAGTTAAGAAAATAATCTAGGGAAATAAAATGCACTATCCCAAAGTCTCTATAGTGGTACTTAATTTGAATGGTGTGAAAGATACCATTGAGTGTTTAGAGTCTCTGAGAAAGATAACCTATCCAAATTACAAAGTAATAGTAGTGGATAATGGTTCTACTGGCAGTGATGTAAAAATTCTAAGAGAAAAATTTGGAAATTTCATATACATAATCGAAAACGATAGGAATTATGGTTTTGCAGAAGGAAACAATATTGGTATTAGATATGCGCTAGAAAATCAAAATCCAGAGTATGTTTTTCTTCTTAATAACGATACAATAGTTGACAGAACTTTTTTAGAGGAAATAGTGAAAGTAGCAGAAAGTGACGAAAGCATCAGCTCAGTCAGCCCAACTATATACAAATACGATGAACCGGATAAATTAGATTGGATTCCTACAAAAGAAGTAAGTTTGTGGACCTGCAAGACAAAACAACAGGTAGATATAAACACAACAAATGAAAAAGTTGAATGCGTTACCTCTGGTTGTTGGATGATAAAAACTAAAGTTTTTGATAAAATCGGATTATTAGATTCAAGACTGTTTTTTGGGGGTGACGAACAAGATTGGTGGATTAGAAATAAAAGAGCTGGATATAAAACTTGTTGGGCACCGCAAGCTAAAATATGGCATAAAGGGCGTAAATCGGTAGAAAAGAAAATATCTAAGGTTGACCTATACTATACCACGCGTGGATTGTTCTTGATAGAAAAAAAACACGCTAATCTATTACAACTTGTGTTCTTTATATCTTATTTTTTTGTTATAAATTTTCCAGTTACCTGTGTCCGTATTGTAAAAGATTGTAAAGAAGATAGAAATATGTTAAAAAAGCATCTGAAAAGTTATTTTAGAGGAGTAATAGACGGGTTAAGGATAAAGGTATAACTTATCATTTACTCCTCCCTCTCTCCAAGCCCACAATAATTTTCTCGTATCTCTGCGCAATTGTATCCCAAGAGAACCGAGTTATATATTCTCTTACGCTACTGTCATACCCAGTTTCATACGCAGTTCTTAATGCACATGCATACGCTTCCGTGTCAGTAGGGTCTACGAGTATCCCGCCACAATCACCTAATATCCATTTCCTAAGTTCATCGTTTGTCGTGACCACAGGTAAACCAGAGGCCATGGCCTCGAGTATCACCAAGGGGAAGCCTTCCCAGTAAGATGGCAATGAGAATACATCGCAACTTCTGTAAATTTTAGGGAGCTCTTCATGTGATACTACACCTAAATAAACAAATCTGGAGCCCAATTTCTTTTTACCAAAACTAACCACCTCTTCTTTAAGTGGACCATCCGAAGTAAATATTAACGTTCCAGCACTCAATTTAGCCATTGCCTCTATTAGCAGATGAAGCCTCTTTACTGGCGAAAGGGCGGAGGTAGAAAGAACAATAGGATGTTCCATCTTTCCTAAATCCACCAGCGTGGTTTTTTCACCCTCTGGTTTGAACACATCTAAGTCGACGCCATTAGGTATCATATGAATTTTTGTTCTTCTACCTAAAAATCTTTTTTTATGATACTCTACTATTAATGGAGTAATGCAAATAACCGCGTCTGGCTTGGTTAATATTGCCAACTGATCTTGTACGCTACCGCCATGGTCATTGTGTATGAATGGTATGCCTGTATTTCTTCTATACCATGCAGCGCATACATCGCCATACAATCCACAAAAAATAGAAACCGCATCATAATTTAACTTTTCTTCGATCATCTTCTTGAATGCCTTATGCGCGAAATAAAATGCCTGCATATCTCCAGGCCCAATTGGTGGAAACCCCGTCTCAAAAAGTCTGCTAAACCCGAACATTCGCGATATATTTTCATAAGCGCGAAGTAAACCTGAATTACGTATATCGGCATTTACTGTGACAATACCGTTACCACAGCCAGTAGAAAATATATCGACTTCATGACGCTTTCTCAATCTTTTAGTAATTTCCCTGACTACGCCTTCAACGCCTCTTTGAACAACGTTTTGCCAAGGTGATAGAAATGCGATTCTCATTTATTCTCCGAGTAAACAATATCTTGCAAAATATAAATATGTTGTTTATCTACTCTGTTTTATTGCTAGGAGCGAAAAATGCATGCTTTGGGTACCGATAAGTTATAATCTGAGATAAATCAGATATTATCGTTCATAAAACTCTGGGCTTATATTTTGGTATAGCATGAGCTTCCCTGACTTTTCTCCAGTCGCCCATCCCTACAACCTCGAACCCTAACTCCTTCAGCTCTTCATAACTCCAACCAGATTTGTGCTCCTGAAATATATCTTTTTCGTATTCCTCTTGTTCCACATAGTTATTTGGAGTGAAAATTATTACTTTCTTCTTTGCCCAATTTTCCATTCGCTCAATTAAAGCATGTCCTTCCTTTTTCGTTAAATGTTCTAAAACATCTATTGCAACAACCGCATCAAAAGATTTTTGCTTGAATTCAATTTGATTAATATCTGCCATTATGTACTCATTATGCGTACGTTTTTCCTGTGCCTCTCTTAAATATAGTTCAAATACGTCAACACCAACAGAATAAGATATATTTTTAAATTTTTG
>JASEFT010000071.1 GCA_030018475.1 Candidatus Thermoplasmatota archaeon | reverse complement strand
ATACTTTTCGTTTTCAATTTTCCAATTCCGACAATCTTTAAACATATCCCATCCCGCTCTAGTTTTAATAGAGCTAAGAGAGGGATGTGGATAGCTAAATCTTATATCTATCGTCCACCAACCGATTTCGGATAAGTACTGAGTTCTAGAAACCTTTATAAATTAGCATCTCATTACCAGAGAATACCTATAGGATAGCTACTCTCAGAAGTTCGCAAAGCATCACAGGTGTTAAATGGAAGAGAAGATTATTAATGCAGTTAAAGAAGCTTTAGAAGGTGGTAAAAGGAATTTCAAAGAGAGTGTAGAGCTAGCAGTTAATCTCAAAGACATAGACCTTTCTAACCCTAAGAATAGGATAGATCTAGAGCTAGCGCTCCCCAAAGGAAGAGGCAAAGATATAAAAGTAGCGCTTTTTGGAGCTGGAGAGCTTGCAGTTAAAGCTAAGCCTTATACCAGAGTTATTTCACCTGAAGAGCTTGATAAACTTAGCGATAAAAAAGCTGCTAAAGCGCTTGCCGAAGAGTACGATTTCTTTCTTGCAGACGCCTCGCTCATGCCTACAATAGGCAAGAAGTTAGGAACTGTGCTAGGCCCTAGAGGAAAAATGCCTAAGCCAATTTCACCGTTAGCAGATCCTGTAGCTATAGTCAACAATTTAAAATCAACTGTAAGAATAAAATCAAAAGAGAGCAAAACGCTCCATGTGCCTGTGGGAACTAAAGATATGTCCTCAGAAGATTTGGCTGAAAATATAGAGACAGTATTAAAAAAACTTGAAGAAGGCCTTGAGAGGGGCAAGCTTAATATAGGATCTGTTTATGTTAAAACAACGATGGGTAAATCGGTAAGAATTGTATGAGGAAAAAATGGCAAAGACAAGAGCTAGAAAAGAGCAGGAGCTCAAAGAGCTTGCTACGCTAATCTCAAATTCTCAAACAGTTGGTATCGCAAACATTGAGCGTTTACCTGCTTCGCAACTCCAGAAGATAAAGAGAAAGCTGAGAGGAGAAATAAAGTTAAAAGTTGCAAAGAATATTTTAGTGGCTAAAGCACTCGATGAAATTGCAAGTTCTAAGCCCGGTATTAACTCTTTAAAATCGTATATTCAAGGTCAGTGCGCTGTGGTTACAACTACTCTAAATCCATTTAAACTAGCTAAAGAAACTAAAGCTACAAGAATTGCAATGCCTGCTAAACCCAACGATATTTTGCCCAACGATCTTCTAGTTAAAGGTGGCGAGACTAGCTTCAAGCCCGGACCCATAGTCAGCGAGCTGCAGAAAGCTGGAATACCTGCCACTATAGAAAAAGGTAAGGTAGTAATAAGAAATGATAAAGTAGTAGCAAAAAAAGGCGAGCTCGTTTCTGAGGAGCTAGCTCGCGCACTCGCTAGACTGGAAATATTTCCGTTTACTGCAGGACTTGATCTGAGAGCTGTGTATGAAGACGGCTTCGTCTTTGGCCCTGAAGCGCTCGCTCTAGATGAAACGAGATTAAAGGAAGATTTCCACAAAGCTATTACAAATTCATTTAACCTGGCTTTGAATATATTTTATCCAACTAAACTTACTACCCCTTTACTTATTCTAAAAGCTTATCAAAAAGCTTTGAGCTTGGGCATTAATGCAAGTATTTTCGAGAGAACTGTTGTCAAGTACTTAATTCAAAAAGCCTATACTCAAGCTTTAGGAGTGGAGGCGAGAACAAAAGAAGCGAGGTGAAATAAAAAATGGAATACATATATGCAGCACTGTTACTCCACTCTGCAGGAAAAAAGATAGATGACAAAAGCCTAACATCGGTACTAAAATCAGCTGGTATAGAAATTGATAGCGCAAGAGTAAAAGCCCTGGTCACATCTTTAGAAGGTGTAAATATAGAAGAGCTGATTTCTGCGCCAGCAATTGCGCCACCTGTAGTGCAAGCACAAGTACAGGCTGCGCCTGCAGAGAAGGGTAAAAAAGAAGAGAAGAAAGTTAGCGAAGAAGAGGCTGCTGAAGGGCTTGGCGCTCTGTTCGGCTAAATGGGAAAGCTTATAGTTACTGCAAGAGATCTCTATAGAGAAGGATCTTTAAAGAACGCTCTGCGAGAAATTGGATTAGAGCCTAAATCTACAGGTTTTAGAAGCGTTGTCGAAGTAGAGAGCGATAGAGATATTTTTGAAGTTGCGCACGAAGTAGCCCGGAAATACCCTTACGATATTGGCAGAGTTGTAGCCGTGTTTGAAGAAGTAGAGAGTGAAGAGGGTATAATTAAGGAGAGAGCTGTTTTTCATGCACTTGAGCAAATAAAAGAGAACGAAAGTTTCTGTTTTAGAGTGCATAAAAGAGGCAAACATAAAATAGAGAAGCCAACTCCCGAGTTTGAGTATGATGTGGGAGGAACTATCTATGAAGAGCTTGAAAAGAAATATAATAAAAAGCCTGCAGTGAATTTAAAGAACCCTGATATTGCTATAGTTGCGGAAGTGCTTGGACCGAAAACTCTACTTGGGATTTACAGAAAGAGCTGGAGTGCAGAATGAATAGAATTGGGCGGCAGCAAATTAATATGCCACTAAGAAGTTACTTAATTAGGGGATCGGCATGAACGATTTAATAATCCTAGCAACAGTGTTCGGAATCATTATTACCGCGATAGGAGTGATCCTTACCATAATCTCATTTCGGACTTCCAAAGATATCAAAGCAATATGCAGAGATACAAAAATAATCATTAAAAATACAGAGCCTGTTGTTAAAGAGCTCAGAGATATAAGCAAAGATATGAAAGCACACGTGCGCCAGCTGCATGAGGAGCAGAAGGAGATGCTCGCCGCAGCTACTTCAAAATAATCATAGAAAAATTTTGTTTTTAAAGGTTATGTGGATTTTTGCTTTTTCTTCTTAATGTAAACAGCAATTGAAACTGCAATTATTATCAAGACTATCTAGATTAAATAAATCTTTATTAGCGCTGACAACGCACAGAGAAGTATATTACATACGCAATACTATGGAAACTGTGAATGTGAGACTTACAAAAAAACTTATACAGCTAGTAGAGCGAGAAGTGAAGAGAGGAAAGTATTCCAGCAAGTCAGAATTTATAAGAGAAGCCATCAGAAGAATGTTTGAAGAAAGAGTTAGGCCTGAGATACTTGCTGAGCTAACTGCAGCAAGGAAAGAAATGGAAGAAGGGGAATTCATCCATCATGAAGAAGTTGTAAAAAAGCTGAAACATGCCCCTCGAAGTTAGATGGCGAAAGAAGGCTTACAAGCAAGTTGAAAAACTTCCCTCTTAGGTTGCCGCTAGGGTTATAGAAAAAATTGAGATGGCAAAACAAACCCCAGAGCACTTTCTTGAAACACTGGAAGATACAGATTTCTTCAAATTGAGAGTAGGAAAATATAGAGCGCTTATCGATTGGAGAAGAAAGGAAAACTTGCTCGATATTCTCTATATCGAAAAAAGAAGTAAAATTTACCAGCGCTTTAAAGGTATATGAATTACTACTAGCTGGGTTATGTGGATTTCGACTTCTTCTTGAGCCAAACGGTGATTGAAAATGCGCTTACCAAACGATTTCTACATATTGAGCGCTTGCGATCTTCTCATCTTTAGTTATTAATTTCGCCTCTAGCTTTCGTGCAGTAGCAACAATTATCTTGTCATGTAACTCAGGCAATTTATCTAAATTTTGTATAGCTTTGATAATTTCTAGATCTAACGGATACGGCTGATAATTCCAGCCTGTTTCTAATCTATCTAGAACCTCACGAAATTTAATGTCCATATGATATTTTTTGGTTGTGTAAAAAGATTCTGCAAGCACTATTGTCGGCACTATAATAGTTTCTTCTCCTTTCTCAGCTCTATCGAAAATTTCTTTTGCAGAAGAGCTTAATCTTTCATCATCAGTTAAATACCAGAGAAGAGGGTGTGTATCTGTAACGTAGAACATTTAGCTACCCGCATTCTTAAACAAAGATTTCTTTGCTTCCTTAATATCTTCATCTTTAACTGAGATTCCTTTCAGCAAACCTTTAAGTGATACGATTTTTCTATGCAAAGGTGGGCGTGCAATTTTAATCAGCATATTTTTTAGCTCATTAAGCTCTTTCTTTACAGAATTTAACTCTTCGTAAACCGACTCTATCGTTACCATACTCCTGTTTATTGTTATAAATCTCGTTTAATATAAGAGTTTCTAAAAGATTGATATGCCACCATTTTTATTTCTGCTTTTTCTTCTTGAGCCAAGCAGCAATTGAGACTATAATTATTATCAAAACTATTAGCGCAATTATCAAGTAAATTAAGTAATGAATAGGTTTTTCTTCAACATTTAGTGTTTCTGTAGTTGTGCTTGTAAAACTTGTTATCTCACCAGAGCCATCATCACACTCAAATTTATACTCATGCTTTCCAGCGCTGAGTTTTGTTTTATACTCATAGATAGCGCCAGTAACGTAATAGCCCTCAACCTTTGTCATGTTATAAGCCACATTATCAATTACTATCCTTATATAAGCGGGCTCGTCGCCATCCGCATCTGAGTAGGTTATTCTGAACGTGAATTCTGTATCTGGAGTGCCTGTTTTTGGGGATATTGTGATGTTTGATAGTATTGGCTG
>JASEFT010000070.1 GCA_030018475.1 Candidatus Thermoplasmatota archaeon | reverse complement strand
AATTGCAGGTGCTGTTGGTTGCGTATACGAGATGTACACAGAGAACCAGTTTGAGAACAATCCTACGAACGCAATTCCTACTGCAGCTACTGTGAAAGCTTTGTTAATTGCTAATGCAGAGCAATGGCCTATTTCACAAATACCGAGGGTGGCGCAAGGCTGGGGCTATCCTAAAATGAGCAATTTAGTAGATAAAGGCCAGAATATCCTTTCTGACGAAAGTTATTCGCTGACCACAGGTGGTACTAGCACATTCAAAGTAAGCTCTGTAAGTGGTCAGTGGCTGAAGATAACGCTAGTATGGCGCGACCCGAGTGCTGCAGCAGGCTCGAGGCCATGCTTGGTTAATAATCTTAACCTTCGGGTAGTAAGCGATTCAACAGGCACTGTTTATTACGGCAATATGGGCTTAAATAACGCGCTCTGGACTACTCCGGGTACTGGTACAAATCCTTGGAGCGGTGGCACTGCAGACCCAGATGCTAACAGGGACGACTTGAATAACGTAGAAAATGTATTCATTGAGAGCGCAAGCGGAAACTATACTATTTACGTAGAAGCTCAAAATGTGCCGAGCGGTCCTCAAACCTTTTCGTTAGTAGCTGCAAACACTCCTCCGGGCGTTGCTAGATTACTAGTTAAAGACTCTAAAGGTGTTAATGACCAAGACAAATTCAACTGGGATGACGAGCCTGTAATACAGGTAATAGATAGAGACAAGACTCCCAATCCAGAAGTAGTTGAGAGTACAACTGTAAAAGTTACTAGTAAGAAAGATCCTGCTGGCATTACAGTTACGCTTGTAGAGCCTGCCCCAGATGCTAACGTGTTAGAGGGCAGAATAAAGTTCAGTAAAGACGAGCCTGTTGGTATAAACTACAAGCAATCTTACGGTGCTCCGCACTACGTGATTGATGTATATCCAGAAGATACAATTACTATCAGCTGTTACGATACAGCGCCGGTAGAGCAGTGGATTAATAAGACTATCTTTTACGATGAAGTATATCCTATAATTTCAAACATTACTGTAACTGATTTAACTTACGAAAGTTTCACAGTAGAATTTGATACTAGCGAGCCCTGTAGAGGATATCTCCTTTTAGCTATGGTAGACAGTGAGCTCAACAACTCAGATCTCTATTTAAGCAATTACGAATATTACGAAATGTATCCAGCAACTTTGAACGAGATAAGGGATGGGACTGCATGGCTCATTGGGTTATATGACCCTGACTATAAAACTCATCATAAGCTCCAGATGGTAGAATGCTGGCCTGGCAGTCTGAACGGTTTCGCTGTGCTAGCTGAGGATAAATATGCCAATAGAGCTGTGGATACTAATGCTAATAATTTCTACTGGACAAAAGTATTTCCGCAGCCTATGGATATTCTATGCGTTTTCGACGGCTGGTATGGCGAGGATATTTACGCATGGCTGTACGATATATACGGGTTCTTGTTTGCAGGGTATTACCCGCTCGGGGGAATGGGCAGTAGCATTCAGAGCGACTGGAACGGTACTTATGAATTTACAACATACAAAAACTGGTTTGGAACGCCTGGAACTTTTGATGAGTACTGGAATGCAATGTGCGCGGATACGCGGGACAATAGCACTGACAATGTAGTTGTCTGGGAGACAGGGTGGACATGCGCAGACCTTGCACTACGGAAAACAACATGGCCAGCAGGCTATCAACGATACGATTGGCATGGAGGCTTTACTGTAAACGCTACGGAACGCTCTAAAATTGCATATTGGCACGATACTTGCGGAGGTCAGATTATGTTTGCAGGTAGTGGCTGGTGGGAAGATGCTAATGACAGATCTGATGTGCTTACTTTCATGCGTACTTATATGCATGCAGATAAAGTAGCTACTGGCGGTACTGCTGAGGATAAAGCGCAAGGCTACGATGTAGCAGCTGGGTTTTTAGATACAAACGGTAACATCCACGATGAGGATAACAGATACGTTTCTTCGGTAAGGGTATCAGGCGGCAGACTTTATGCCGATATTGATGATTATCGACCTGCTAAATATTGCGATGCAATTAGCGGTGACGAAACAACTGCTTACGGTACCGGCGCTGTAAAAGAGCTTGATTGGAATCTAAATGGCGATGGTAACGATCCCTCAAACTATTATTCAGCTGTAAGTTACGTTGGCGGTACGCCTGAAAGGAAAGTACTCTATTTCAGTCACGGCTTACTAACATTCTCCTATTACGTAGTTTTCGTAGGCTATAATTATAACGACATAACAGGCAACTTAACCAAAGCTTTCAAAGCTATTACCAAATTCTTCTGTCCCAGCACATATCTAGGCTCAACTAGAATTGAAGGTAAAGTTACTTATGGCGGTACAGCACTTGTAAATGCAACTGTGCAAGCTTACAGTGCTGCTGACCCGACTGTGCTGTTGGGCGCTGCTATAACAGACTCAGGAGGTATGTATAAGTTAGCCATTACTCCAGGTACTTATAATTTAAGAGCTTTCAAGCGCTGGTATTCTACAGAAGTGATAACCGGCGTAACAGTGGCTGCAGGGGAGGTAGTTACAGGCAAGGACTTCGCACTTAGCGCTAATGTAGGCGCAATAGAAGGTACTGTAAAAATAGACCATCCTGTGTTTGAGGCTCTTAAAGTTGGCGGTATACATGTAAAAGCAGAAGGCGCGGTAACTAAAGAAGCTATAACAATCAATGGCTATTATCATATAGACGATTTACCTGCAGGCACTTACACAGTTACAGCCTACGATTTAATGTATGTTAACGCTTCTTATACATACTCAGGAGTGCAGAGTAAATCAACAGCAGGTGTTACCGTTACTGCAGGAGTTTATACAAGCGATATAGACTTCGTACTCACTACAGGTATGCTTTCAGGCAGAGTTACAGACACAGCGAACAAGCCTATCAAAAATGCGTTTGTATATATAGTCGAGAGCGATAAGAGCTTAGAGCAAGACCCGATAGAATATCCCAATTCTGTTTTGAATTGGGCTATTACAGACGAGCGCGGGTATTACTCCATGCTGTTTATAGGTGATAACGCTAAAGGCTACAAGTTAAGGGCTAGAGCAGACGGCGAATATCAGTTCTATCACTATAATACTACAAGTAACGAATACGAAACTTTAGTGCAGACTTATGGATATTTCAACGAAAGCTATAAAGAAGGTGTGGAAACTATAGTTTACGTTAGCTGGGGTAAAGAAACTCCTAATATCAATTTCACGCTTGCAAAGAGCACAGGCACGCTAAAAGGTAAAGTTTACTTGCCCGGCACTACTACTCCTGCAAGTGGCGCTAAGATAGTAGCTAAAGTTTCTAAGTTCTCAGATGCGCTAGCGCCAGGCTGGGAGGAAGCAGAGTGGTATGCCTATACCGGTATTGATGGAACTTATACGATAAAGAATATAGTAAATGCAACTTACACCGTTACTGCAAGCAAGCCAGGAAACGGCACTGGGAATAAAACCGGTATCATAGTCAGACCTCTTGAGACAACTACAGTCGCTGATATTACAATGAGTGTTGCAGCTGCTGAGTACTCTCAAGATTTTAGCGGTACATTCCCGCCAGTAGGATGGAGTACGTACACTGGCGCCAGTGGTACTGAGTGGAAGCAATCAGATACAAACAATGCTGGTGGAACTGCGCCGGAGGCGAATTTGCATTATGGCACTTCAGGTGTTGTATCAACTTGGAGATTATATGCAGGTCCTTTTGATACGACCGGAATGACTTCTGTCACATTGAAATGGGCGAACTTTAATGACGATTATGCTGCTGGAGTTGATTGCAGAATCCAGACGAGCACAGATACAGTAACATGGACGAATACTACGTGGGTATGGACTAGCGGTAGCGGTAATCGCGGTCCTGGTATGGAAACTCTTAGCATAACTGAAAATGTAGGCTCGAGCACATTCTACTTCAGTTTCAGTGTAATCGGTGACTCATACCAATTAGATGATTGGTGGGTAGATGATGTGTGGATAAATGCCGAGCTAAAGGCTAATTATCCGCCTGTGCTTTCAGGAGGCTCTGTTGTGCCTGAAGCTGCTAGCGAAGGCTCTTCATTTACATTCTACGTGAATTACACAGACTGCGAGAATACAGAGCCTTCTTATATAAAAATAACAATTGACGAAAAGAGCACTTACGATATGGTAGGAGTTGATGCTGGCGATACTACTTATCACAACGGCAAGCAGTACAAATACACTACTACAATAACAGGTCAGGGCAAGCATAAGTTTAAGTTTAGTGCGAGCGATGGTATTAGCGAAGCTGGCGGCGAGACTTGGAATTTCACTTTCGAAGTTTACGATACAGTTGCACCTGCACTTGAGCATACTCAAAGAGTGTTCTCAAAAGAGACTGGCCAGCGAATTTATATCAATGCAACTGCAACTGATAATACTGCTGAGAGCGTAAAAGAAATCAAGCTATGGTGGAAGTTCGAGACAGGCGCTTACGAGCCTCGTGATATGATTGATACCGATAACCAGATAGGGCCGGGCGATTTCGGCGCTGTTATACCTGCACAAACAAGTTCAGGATGGGTCTATTACTACGTTACAGCTTACGACGGCACGCAAACAACTACTTATTGGAACGTGACTGTGGGAACGCCGTTTAGAATACGGATAATAGGAATTATAATAGGAGCGTCGCCAACGCGTGTGACTGCTACAAGGAGTGGCGACAACATCCTTCTCAATTGGACCGATACAGGCGCTACCTATAATATATACAGATCAACTTCTGTAGACGGTACAGGGTTTAACTGGGATAATCCGGTAGCGACGGGTGTAACAGGCTCCTCTTGGACAGATACCGGTAAGTACACAGACAGTAGTAACTACTCTTGGGTAGTGAATGCA
>JASEFT010000069.1 GCA_030018475.1 Candidatus Thermoplasmatota archaeon | reverse complement strand
TCTTTCCCTGAAGGCTTTCTCTTTTCTTTTCCTAAAAGAAAAGAGAAAGGCTTCTCGTCAAGGCGACGTCATAACCGCTAGACTATGAGCCCACAGCCCTTGGGGCTTTTGTTATCTGTATGGGTCTATAATTAAGGCACCAGTCTAGTTCTATCTCTCGGAAACAGAGTGCATTCCCTTATATTCTGCATATTAGTGATTATCATCAAAGCCCTTTCTACTCCCAAACCCCAGCCTGCGTGCTGAGGCATACCATATTCAAAAGATTCTAAATAATATTTGAAGTTTTCTGGATTAAGACCTTGCTCTTTTAATCTCTGTCTAAGCAGTATTGGGTTATGAACTCTCTGCCCGCCGGAAGTTAGTTCTTTATCCCGTCGCATCAAATCAAAAGCTCTACAGAACTCTTTATTGTCTTCGAATGGTTGTATATAAAAAGGTTTTGCTTGAGTTGGCCATTTAGTAATAAAATAAAATCCTTTAAGCTCTTCGCCAACAGCCCTTAAAGCTTCTGCTGAAAAATCTTCTCCATATTTTAGCTCAGCACCTTTACTTCTTGCAATTTTAACACACTCATCATACTTCACTCTCTTGAACGGCAATTGCGGTATCGGTATTTTTAGTTGCAAAAGTTCTAGTTCTTTTTTGTTATCCTCGTTTAGTTTTTTGATTATTTTCTGAATTACTCTTTCAAGAACTTGCATTACATCTTCTTCGTCTGCAAATGCCTGCTCAATATCAATACTGATAAATTCGTTCAAATGCTTCGGCGTATTGTGCTCCTCCGCCCTAAAGCAAGTTGCAACTTCATAAACTTTATCGAAGCCCGTCGCCATTAGTATTTGTTTATAGAGTTGCGGCGACTGCGCTAAGAAAGCTTGCTTTTCAAAATATTGAATTTGGAAGAGGTTTGCACCTCCTTCAGTAGCACTAATTATAGTTTTAGGCGTGTGGACCTCAATAAAACCTTCTTTTTCTAATTGCTCTCTGGCAGCTTTTAAGAGGGTATGCCTAATTTTAAATATCGCTTGCCGTTCTGGTCTTCGTAAGTCTAAAAATCTATGCTCGAATCTTGTTTCGAAGTCAACCCCAACTTTATCTACAACACCGAGCGGCAATGGCGTAGACGCGTGACCAAGAACTGTCATCTCCAGCGGTACAATCTCGAAACCCAGTTTCGCCTCCTTACTCTCTTTAACAATTCCTTTAACTGAAACAGCGCTTTCCCTGGGTATGGTTACTAACGCCTGGAAAAGTTCTGGAGAAAGAGCTTTTTTAAGGGCTGTAATCTGGAGAACGCCTGTTCTATCTCTTAGCAGTATGAAGGCAATACTACCTAGATTTCTAATATCTTGAGCCCAACCTGCAACTATTATTTCTTTATCAAAATCGTCACTGCTTATCTCGGAGCAATACTTTGTTCTTAATACCATTTTATCACTTTAAGCCTTTCAGTTATATATCTTAGCGCCTCTTTTAAGTTTCTGTTGTTATTGAAAGATTTGATTGTACTTTTTAGTTCTGACTCTTTTGCTTTTCTTAAGCTGTTTACTTCTCTAATAATTACTTTTACCGCTCTTGTAATGTTATCTACAATCGTTATATCTGCTGTTTGTGCAGTCCTTGAAAGAGGGTTTAAATCGATAGCAATAACTTTTTTGCCCATCCGGACAATAGCCTCGGTTCTATCGCCATCTTCAAGGGCAACGAGCACAACATCTGCGCTAAATATCCCCTCTTTTGCGCACAAAGCTCTGGCGTGTTTTAAATCTGGTATTTTAGCATCTGGCTTTTCGCCGAGCACTTCTTTTGCACCAAACTTTCTTAAAAATTCTGCAATTTTTTTTGTTCTCAGCTTACTATGATGAAATAGATTTACTTCTAGCTTTGCATTTGTAAGTTTAGAGAGCTTGACTAGATCTTTTGCTGCGAGCGCTGCGGTATTGCCGTTAACAGAGATAACAGGTTTCTCAGCAAGTAATAGCATACAGGCTGCAGCACGTTCTGCAATTTTCGCATGCTCTGTTGTTCTTTCGCCAATTAAATAATCGAAAGCTTCCCCTCTACCTTGCGCAATCAACCCTTGAGTTGCAACTAAACCTTTTTCCCAATATTTAACAAGCTCCTCTCTCGTCTTTAAAGATTCGTATCTTGGATGCGATTTGGGGATTCTCATTTTATTATTAGAATGCATTTTTGGTTTTTAATGGTTTTGCTGAAAAGACTGCTATAGTTTTATTCTTCTTCCGCTGGCGTCTCTCTTAAACTCTCCGAACTCCTTTAACCGCCTCAAGATTTTGCCATCGAAAACAGGTCCGTCTTTGCAAACATGTAAGCCATCAATTGCGCATGAGTCGCAAATTCCAATACCACATTTCATCCATCTTTCTAGGCTCGCTTGAACTGGTATTTTATTTTTCAACCCCAAATCTAAAATTTTCTTCATCATTCGCTCAGGCCCGCATGTAATTATTTGGTCGAATTTTTCCATTTCCAAAATTTTCTCTGCGAGCTCCGAAGCGAGAGCTTTTTCACCTGAAGAGCCGTCATCTGTAGTAATCAAAAGTTTTGATGCCGTTCTTTTTATTCTATCTATGAAAAACAGCTCGTTTTTACTTTTTGCGCCAAACACTATCGCAACATTCTGTTTTTTCAGTTTCTCAACCAATGGCGCAATCGGTATAATGCCAGTGCCTCCTGCAACAAACAGTATTTTTCTCCCAAAGATTTTAAATCCGTTTCCATACGGGCCTCTGATACCAATTTTAGCTCCGGGTTTTAGTCTGTGCAGTGCCGAGGTGGCGTCGCCGACTTTTTCCACAGTAATACCTTTTAAATCGCCAGTATAAGAAGCACTCATCGGAAGCTCATCTACGCCGGGAATCCAGACCATAAAAAACTGACCTGGCTGGACTTCTTCGTTGTATTTGAACCTGAGCGTCTTCACATCCTTTGTTTCTTCTTTTATCTCAATAATTTTTGCGACTCTTGGATAACTCATTCTCTATCTTCTCAACTTTCTTTTTGAGAGCTAAAAATTCGTCATAGACATCCAGTTTTCTGCATCTCTCTATCAAATAATCTAAATCCAACTTTCCCTTCTGCCTCACATAAATCCCTTCTGCGTCTTTAACATCTTGTTCTGAGCCAAACAGTAATTTGCTTGCAATTGTGTCCTCTGGTGACGCTATATATAATTTCGTTCCTTTGTAATTGAAAGCCCTTCTTCTCTTTAGCGTCTCTTCATCAAATTCTGTGTATATTCCCTTTACATCCAATCTGAATATAGATTTTTTATCTTCAATTGTACAATGGCTTTTTTCTTCAAATGCCATTTTTAAGTCATCCCCGCTTGCAAAAAAATCGTTTCTCTTCAGAAAGTCTATAAAAAGTTTGATTTTGTTTTCTGGAATTTGAATAAGAACATCCATATCTAAGCTAAACCTCCGACGATCACATATCGTATTTTCTCTCTGCTCAAAAACATGCATATTAAAGAGATGATTTCACTTAGATCCCTCATTTTTCAGCCTCCCAGAGCTTTGCAGCGAATTTAATCATACTTAAGCCTTGCTCAAATGTCTCCGGACCTGAGAACTTTCTTGCTCTAATAGCATCTCTTACCCGTTCTCTTTCCCGTATTTCTTTCACTTTCTTCCTGAACATTTTTTTTATCCATTTTTTACTCACTAAGCGCTAGTCCTACAAACTCATCGAGCTTTTTATATTTGTTTTTCTTCATCCAGCAACTCAGCTCGGTACATACCTTTTTGAAAATATCTACACCTCTGTAATAAACACCGGAGCCTATCTGAACAGCGCTTGCGCCTGCAAGCAAATATTCAACAACGTCCTCCCCGGTCATTATTCCCCCGCAGCCGATAACTGGTATTTTAACATTTTTCGCAAGCTCATAAACAGAAGCTACGCCAAGCGGTTTAATTGCAGGGCCGGAGTAGCCTCCTGTTTTATTTGACAGTACTGGGATTTTAAGGTTGACATCTATTTTCATAGCCTTTGCTGAATTTATTGCAACAAGGGCATCGCAGCCAGCATGCTGTGCGCTTTTTGCTACTTCAATAATATTTATATTCGAGAGCTTTGCGAAAACAGGTATTTTTACACTGCTTTTTACTTTTTTTACAACTTCATAAACAAGCTTTGCATCTCTTCCAAGCTCTACACCATAGCCTTTAGCATGAGGACATGAAAGGTTTAGCTCTAGAGCGTGAGCTCCAAGCCCTTGCATTCTCTTTGCAAGTTCTGCAAATTCTTCTGGAGTTTTTCCAAATATACTGCCGATGACAGGCACCTTAGATTTTAGCGCTATTTTTAGCTCTTTACCGTATTCCTCAATGCCCGGATTTGCCAGCCCGATCGCGTTTAATAGCCCATATTCCAGTTCGACAACTGTAGGATTTGCGTAACCTGAGCTTGGTTCTAGACCGATTGATTTTGTAACAAGCGCCCCAGCACCTGCTTTAGCAACTTTTAGCAGACTTTCACCTGTCTCGCCTAAAATACCTGAAGCTAAAATCAAAGGGTTTTTGAGTTTCAAACCTGCAAGTGTTGTTGAAAGCTCTGTCATCAAAAGAGTAATAAGCCTTGTAAATATTAATTCTGCTGTGGCAAGAATCTATTCAATAGGGCATTCAAACAGAAGCTTAAAAGAATTTGTTGCAATTCTAAAATCCTACAAAATAGAACTTCTTGTGGATATTAGAAGATTTCCAACATCTAAATTCAAGCAGTTTAAGAAAGAAAATTTAGAAAGCGCTCTGAGTAAAGCAGGAATAGGGTATGTGCATTTAGAGAGCCTGGGAGGTTATAGAGGAGGGTATGAGGATTATATGCAGAGTCAAGAGTGGAAAGAAGGCTATGTTAGATTAAAAAACCTAGGTTCTAAAAAATTGGCTGCTTTCATGTGCGCGGAAAAGTTTCCTTTTAGGTGCCATCGCCGCTGGATTGCAAGGAAGTTGAATTTAGAGGGCTGGGAAGTTGTGCATATACTGAATGAAAAAGTATGGTGTGAAAAATAGAAAACTATTTAGTATCCAACGAGGCATATTATTTACAGCTATAGATGAAAGAA
>JASEFT010000068.1 GCA_030018475.1 Candidatus Thermoplasmatota archaeon | reverse complement strand
CATTTAACTATATTCGCACCTATGGCTGAGAAGCTAATAGCGGCACCGCCGGTAAACTGGCTTTTATATATGGGAATAATTGTAATAATTGTGGCCGCTTTTGCTATCGCAGGGATTGGTATCAAACGGAGGAAGAAAGGGGCACCTCCTGAAAAACCAGCTGGGTAATTTGCTAGGAGTTACGATCGTAGTAATAGTTTGGCTCAGAAAGGGGCGGCAGTGAAAATGTTGCGGATGTTTGTTGACTTTGCACTCACAAAATAAGAAAAAAATGACAACAAAAGAAAAGCTCAAAAAAGCAGGCTGGGAAAAGCAGTTTATAGCATGTGAGCCAAGACTGAGCGAAGCTGTGGAACTATACAAATCGTTAGGATTTGAAGTTAGACTCGAGCCTCTAGCACTTGAAGAAATGGATGAAGACTGTAAGATATGTTATGAAGCAGAGCCAGATAAGTACAAAACAATTTACACAAGAAAGAAAAAAGAGTGAAAGCAATGAGTATAGTAATAATTGGCAACGGCGCTGCTGGCGTGAGTGCTCTTGAAACTATCAGAAATATTGATAAAGATGTAGAAATTAAAATTATCTCTAAGGATAGGGCAACTTATTCTTTGTGCGCGCTACCATATTACATTTCTAATACAATCAAAGAAAAGAATCTTTGGAGGCTCGGTAAAGATTTCTATAAAAAAATGAGGGCTCAAACGCTCTTTGGTAAGGAAGTTATAAAGGTAGTCCCAGAGAGAAATGTTGTCTTGCTTAAAGATCAAAAAATTCTATACGATAAATTATTGATCGCTACTGGCTCTTCGCCAATAATCCCGAAAATTAAAGGGATTGAAAAAAAAGGTGTGTTTTTTTTAGCCAATCTAGAAAACTCTAAAAAAATTAAAAAAGCAATAAAAAATGTAAAAAGAGCGGTAGTTATAGGCGCCGGCTCTGTAGGTATTGAGTGCGCTATAGCCTTGAAAAAATTAGGTGTTGAGGTCTTTGTTATTGAGCTGTTAGACAGAGTGCTTCCAAAAATGCTCGATAGAGATATGGGAGAAGCTGTCAAGAAGCTTCTGGAGCAAAATGGGATTAAAGTTATTTTGGAAGAGCAGCTTTTAGAAATAACTGGCGACAAAAAAGTTGGGGGAGTGCTCCTCAGAAATAAAAAAATTAACTGTGACTTAGTAGTGGTGAGCACTGGTGTAAAGCCAAATATCGAGCTTGTTAGGGGTACAAGCATTAAAACAAATATTGGTATAATTGTTGATAAGAAGCTTAGAACAAATATTAAAAATATTTATGCAGCTGGCGACGTTGCCGAGGGGGTCGACTTGCTTACTAGAAAAAGAAAAATTAATGCAACATGGCCTAATGCAATTGAGCAGGGTAAAATCGCGGGGTATAATCTCGTAGGTATTCCCAAGATTTATGAAGGCTTGGCCTCTGTGAATGTAGTTAATGTTTTTGATACGCCAGTTGTAGCACTTGGTCTTACTTCTTCTGAAGCGCCTAAATGTGAACAAATCAAGGTTTGGCAGGGAAAAATAATAAAAAAAATTATCTTAAAAAACAATAAAATAGTAGGCATGCAAGCTATTGGTGAGCTGAAAAATTCCGGGCTTATCCTAAGCTTGATAAACAAAAGTGCTGACTGTTCAAAATTAAAAAATCGGCTTTTGCACGAAAAATTTGCATACCCGCTACTTACTTACACCTAAGCACTCGCAACAAAATGGCTGAGGAGAAATCTGAGCTGCTTAGCTTAGTGACCGCAGATGAGCTGGGGTGGGTAGTAATTGATAGAGAATTTCATCTGTTTCTTCTAACTCGCTATGGGGCACGGTTTCTAAGAGCTTAAGCAACGTTTTTTTTGATAGCTCTTGGCGCTTCTTCAATTTCATCTAGGATATACCCTGATGTAAATACTTCTATACCTCCTCGAGCCGCTAATCTCATTATTTTCTCTACAGCTTTTCTTTTCCTCAACGCAGGTTTTGATATTAGTTCGCCCCAAACGCTTACTTCAAGCTTAATTTCTTCACTAACTCTTTTCTTCTCTTCGCCAGCTCTGCAGTCTCTTCCAAATATTCTATTGCATTTGTAGGGCAGAATTTGACGCAGGTTGGTTCTCCATCACACAAGTCGCATTGTATTATTTCATCACCTAAAACTGTAATTGCAGAGTAAGGACACATTGCAACGCAAAGTCTGCACCTAGTGCACTTATCTTTGTTTATTTTAATTATATTTTTCTCCTTATAAATAGCATTCTGCGGGCATATAGTCATGCACATTGCCTCATCGCATTGAAGACATACTATTGGAAATTCGTAGCGCTCAAACTCGTCCCTTACAATAGATATAGCAGATTTCTTAGGATTGCACTCACCGAATTTTTTTAGTGAGCAGGCAATAGCGCACTCCTTACAGCCAGTACATCTTTCCGGATAAGCGTAGAGATATTTCATAATTTTATTAACTCTTCAGCCCTTTTCCTAGGCACAGTTCCATTTTCAGTCCAGCCACGTAGCTTATAATATTTAGTCAAGGCAAGTTCGAATTCTTTCCTATCTATTCTATGACCTTTTGCCACTCCTAACTTCATTTGCTCTTCAAAATAGCGTCTCGGCAGAGTATCATCCTCCCGTGTTATACCTTCCCTCGCGTTAATCAATCTTTCGATATCAATCACTCTTTTACCAACAGTAACAAGCTCTCTTTTAGTAAATCTCAATCCAGAGGAATAGTATATCAGGTCTTTAAAATGCTCGTAGCCCAATAAATGAGGACTGTTAAACCCATGGCATATAAATTTGCACAAGCCCAGAGAATCTATGACTGCATAGATATTTTCAGAAAAGAACACAGCTTTTTCCTTACCTTTAAACGAAGTTGGCTCCGGAGAAATATTTCTGCCGTAAATTCTCTCCTTAACTCTATGGGGCAATTTAAAAAATATTTCCAGAGTAGGCCTGCTTCTTAAATGATCAGCCCCTCTTGATGCAGTAGCAATACCTAACGCAAACGCTTTTATATACCTTACATCATGGGGATCGCTTTGAGGTAAGTTTTTAACTGCAATCAAATAATCTTTAGAGCGTGAGCCGAAGTATTTAGTAGCATTTGTACTCTCCGCAAGAATATTGCCGAAACCATTGCGCATAGAGATTTTATAGAGCATGGATTTGATAAGCTCAAAATTTCCAAATTCAAGCTTTTCATGAGTGATTTTTTTATCAATGATTCCTTTTTCATATAGTTCAAACGCCCATGCCAATATAGTACCGGTAGACGAAATATCAAGTCCTAACTTGTTGCATATATTACTGAGTTCAATTACTTCCTCAGGCTTTTCAATACCTAGATTTGCGCCAAGTAGCCCAACTGCTGTGTACTCAGGGCCCTCGCCGCCAAGCTTGTTCCTGTGCCTGCAGTGCACCATGCATGAGGAGCAGGCAACCATTTTTTCAGCCATTTTCTCAAACTGCTCGGCATTTAACGAAGTTGACCATGCATTTAACTGGCTGTTCTTCGTTCTTATTGCGCCAATAATGTTGCTATATTCATAGAGCAACGGCGTGCCCAACCTACCAAGCAACTGTATTATCTTAGAATTGAGCAAATACTCTTTAAGTTCAAGGACTTTTTCTAGCATCTTATCAGGCGCTGCTAACTTAATACCAATGCTTCCACTTGCAACAACAGCTTTGACGTTCTTAGAGCCCATTACTGCGCCTAAGCCACATCTACCGCCTGAGTTTTTCATACCTGTTCTAATATTTGCAAATCTCACCAGTTTTTCTCCAGCGACACCGCAGGTAACGACTTCGCAATCGCCTAAATCTGCTTTTATAGCTCTTTGAACTTCAATTGTATCCATACCCCAATAGCCACTCGCATCTCTAAGCTCAATTTCGCCGTCGTTAACAAATATATAGCTCGGCTTTTTAGCTCTGCCCCTCAGAATGAGCGTATCGAAGCCACTGTACCTCAGCTCTGCCCCAAAATATCCGCCGCAATTGCTATCACCTAAAAATCCTGTTTCCGGCGATTTAGCAGATACGTTAAATCTGCTAGATGACGGTGCTAGAGTACCTGTAAGGAAACCAGCGCCTATAACCAAAATATTATCAGGAGAGAGAGCATCAACACCACGCTTTAAATACTTATAAAGATACCAGACATTCAACCCTCTACCACCAAGATATCTTTTTCGTAAACTTAAAGGTATATCTTCTATCTTTATCTTCTCCTTAGTAAGCTCTATAACGCCCAATTTTCTAGTGAGCATTTGTGATTGGTATATTTTTTGATGCGTTTATAATTTTCTTATAATTTCTAAACCCAGCAAACGCCTCATCTACTGTTGCACATTATCTGCAAATTTATTCCAGAACTCTCTTACCCTCAGCGTTGCTGAAAAAAATCTATCACCGGCACTTCTAAGCTCGAAAGCTACAACAGTATCGGTTGAAACATTTAATATCACAAAAAACTTTTTAGGCATTATGTCTAAGATACTCGGAGAAGAACTCAGTGAAGAGGCGATCAAACAGCTCAATGCACGAGAGAGTACTGTAATAGTAGCAACGATTTCTGAAAATGGCTACCCAAACACAACTCCTGTTCACTTAATAACAGCTGTAAACAAAAAGACGCTATTGCTGGCAATGAATAGAAATCATCAAGGTGTTATAAATATCAGGCGCAACCCAAAGATTATGATAAACCTCTGCGAAAAAGACGATCTCAACATTTCCATAAGATGCAACGCAGAAGTGTTCAAAGAAGAGATGAATTGCAATCCAGCTATGTGCGTAGTTAAGTCGACCATTATAGACATAAAGGATGATTCTACGCACTCAGAAACTATCAGCGGCATTAGATATAGGTGCAGAACAGAGCGCGGAAAAAAGTTCATATCAGATGTTTTCGATGAACTTGATAGTTATAAGTGTTAAAAGTTTTCCAAAGCTCAGTCTTTAGTTCTGTCTTTAACCGCCGCCTACAGCCATAAAAATTGCTAGTTCGTCATTAGCCTTGAGTTTTATAGTCCTCGCACCTGAGAGTACTAATCTTTCATTTATCATTATATTAAGATAATCTTTGATCATGCCTTTTTCATCGAAAAATTCTGATTTTAGTTTTGGATAAGTTTTCGCGACTGCGAGTAATACCGATTTTATAGTTCTTCTATCAGTTTCTACTATTAACTCACCAACGCCGGCAATATCTTTAAACGGCTGTAAAAGTCTCACCTTGATTTGCAACTTCAATCACTGTCACTTCCAAGTGCTTCATAGATCTAATGATATTTATAACTTGCTGAGAAATTACCAACCGTTTTTAGACGAATATTCTGATAAAAGGAGAAAGCGCTCTATGAGTTAGACAGAAAAATTCATATAAGCACAGCAGCATTTTCGTAATTATGGAGTTAAAAGATAAATCTGCTATAGTTACAGGCGGTAGTATGGGCATAGGAGCTGCAATCGCTATCGCTCTAGCAAAAGAGGGCGTAAATGTAGCGATTAACTATCAAAAACATGATACCGAGGCAAACGAGATAGTTAAAGAGATTACAAATTTAGGAAGAAAGGCTCTAGCAGTAAGAGCTGATGTTGCAAGTACTATAGACGCTGAAAAAGTAGTTAAAAAGGTTTTAGAAGAGTTTGGCAGATTAGATATTTTAGTATGTAATGCCGGTATAAACCGGGATAGCGTAATCTGGAAGATGACTGAGGAG
>JASEFT010000067.1:4852-6246 GCA_030018475.1 Candidatus Thermoplasmatota archaeon | reverse complement strand
GCTACAATTTGACATGAGCTTCCTAAGTTAAAAATAGAAATAGCATATCAAACTTTCTGTATATAAAATACTCACCCACCCAGCTTACGAAAGTCACAGCTTCTCCCACTTCTCCAATTCCATTACAACAGAAAGCACCTTGCCGCGCTTGATCTCTTCTCTTATTCTGTTTTCTTTCTCTTTTACGTCAAGTGCCCTGTTAGCAATCTCAACACTTTGCTCTTTAGGTACTACAACTACGCCACTATCATCGCCAATTACCCAATCGCTAGGTCTAACAACAACGCCTCCGCAAGTTATCTCGCAGCCTATTTCGCCGTAGCCTTTAGGCTCTCCTGCATTTGCAGCAATGTTGCGAATAAACAGTGAGAAATCCATTTCTAGGATATCATCTATATCGCGAGCAGCGCCGTCAATTACTACTCCTGCTATGCCTTTCTTCTTACAGCTCTGAGTAGCGAGCTCGCCCCAAACCGCAGTTGTACCGCCACCCGCATCTATGACCAATACCTCGCCAGCTTGCGCTTTCTCAATAGCTTCTACAGGCTTAGCCCAATCGCCGTCTAGAGTTTTAACAGTAAATGCTCTTCCTGCAAGTTTAAGACCTTTTTTAATTGGCAGGATACCTTTCATTGCTCCTTTGCGGTGCATTGCGTCACTAATATTGGGAGTGGAAACTTGCAAGAATACTTTAACCAAATCCTCTTCACCATACTTCTTTACTTCCGATTTTATACTCTTCATTTTCAGCATTGCCTCCTTTATTCTTTTTGCTGCTAGCTCTGGTTTAGCAGTCTTCGTTATAGCTCCTCCTACAATAATTATAGAAGCTCCAAAATTTAAAGCTTCAACCACATTTTCTGAGTTTATGCCACCTGCGATAGCCACAGGTATTTTTACAGCTTTGCATACCTCTTTTAAATTATTGAATTTTATTTTACCGCGCATCTGCTCGTCTATACTCGTATGCAGGCAAATGTAATCAGCGCCAAAACTCTCAACAGCTTTTGCCCTTTCTACAGGCTCAGCAACATTCATTAAATCGACCATTATTTTAGTACCGTAATTTTTTGCGGCGCGTATAGCCTCTTTTATTGTATCGTCATCTGCAACACCTAAAATACATATTATATTAGCTCCGCTTTTGCTGGCCATCTCAACTTCAAATCTGCCTGTATCTAAAGTTTTCATATCAGCAACGAGAGTAAAATCAGGAAATTTTTTCCTTAGCTCCCTAATTGCATTCATACCTTCGCTTTTAATTAAAGGAGTTCCTACTTCAATCCAATCTGTGCACGCAATAGATTCCTTTGCAATTTGGATAGCTCTTGATAGATTTTCTAAATCAAGCGCAAGTTGTAGTACAGCCATGTTTAACTATAAATTGGTTTTAC
>JASEFT010000067.1:0-4753 GCA_030018475.1 Candidatus Thermoplasmatota archaeon | reverse complement strand
TTCTAAATCAAGCGCAAGTTGTAGTACAGCCATGTTTAACTATAAATTGGTTTTACAAATATTATAATATTGCATTTTGAGATTTTTTGCGAAAAACTTAAGTTTTATGTATACTCTCTCTACAATATGTCAATTCGTATCTATAGCAATTTTATAGAATTAGTAAAAGAGCTTTACGACCTCAGAAAAATTTCTGATTTATTAGACTGGGATGAGAAAACCTATATGCCTACAGGTGCAGTAGAAGATAGAGCTTGTGAATCTTCAACACTTTCAGCTGTTTTGCATGAAAAATTGATTTCTAAAGTTATGGGAAGGTATTTAAGAGAGTTGAATAAAGGTAAGGTAAAAGAGAAATTAACTCGTAAGCAAAAAGCAATTGTAAGAGAAATTGCTAGATTATATGAAAGGGAAACAAAAATCCCTATTAAATTGGTTAAAGAAATAGCCCGAGTAAAATCGCTAGCCACAGAAGCATGGGTAAGAGCCAAGAAAAATGCTGATTTTAATATTTTCAAGTCTTTACTAGAAAAGATGATAAACCTTAAGAAAGAAGTTGCAGAATCTATAGGTTATGAGGATAAGCCTTACGATGCTCTACTCGATGAATACGAGCCTTATACAAAAGTAAAAGATATATCTCCTGTATTTTCTGAGTTGAGAAAGCCCATTGTGTCGGTTGTGAAATCTATAAAAGAGTCTGGCCGTGAAATAGATGATAGAATATTAACACAAAAATTCGATCTAGAAAAGCAGAAAGAGTTTGGACTGCAAATAATTAAAGATATGGGATTTAATTTAGAGCGCGGGCGCTTGGATGTATCGGCTCATCCATTTACCTCAGGCTCTTATAGAGATGTAAGATTGACTACTAGATATAAAGAGAACGATTTAAGAACTTCTTTATTTGCTATGATTCACGAAGCAGGTCATGGATTATACGAGCAAGGGTATAGAGAAGAGCATTATCGCACACCTTTGGCTGATTTTATATCTCTAGGCTATCACGAATCGCAATCAAGATTATGGGAAAATATGGTAGGAAGAAGTTTATCATTCTGGAAATACTATTATCCTAAACTTCAAGAGCTATTTTCTGTGCAATTGAAAAATTATTCTTTAGAAGATTTTTATAAAGCAATAAACGTTGTAAGACCTTCTTTTATTAGAGTAGAAGCAGATGAGGTAACTTATAATCTTCATATTTTGCTAAGATATGAGTTAGAAATTGATATTTTTGACGATAAAGTAAGTGCAAAAGAGCTCCCTCAGTTATGGAATGAAAAAATGGAAGATTATTTGGGAATAGTGCCTGAAAACGATGCTGTTGGAGTTTTACAAGATGTTCATTGGTCTCAAGGCTATTTTGGATATTTTCCAACCTATAGTTTGGGCAACCTTTACGCAGCGCAATTACTTAACGCTGCTAAGAAAACAATACCAGATTTTGAAATTGCTATTTCTGAAGGCAAACTTTCGGTACTGAAACAATGGCTCAACTGTAATGTTCATCAATATGGTAAGCTTTATTCAGCCAAAGAGCTAACTAAGAAGGTTACTGGCGAAATGTTAAATCCTAATTACTTCTTAGAGTACATAAAAACAAAATTCGGACCACTATATGGTATAGAGTTATAGCCACTGCTCACCCTTTCATCACGCCAATCGGTTTGAGCCTTGCAACTTTAAGTGAAATACCAGCTCCATGGACTGCTTCTACTACATCGTCTACCCTCTTATAAGCATCCGGAGCTTCTTCGCAAAGCACATCTCTACTCGCAGCCCTTGTGTAGATATTTCTTTGCTCCATTAAATTTTTAACAAAATCAACTCTGAATTTGCGTATAGCCTCGTTTCTAGACATGAGTCTGCCTGACCCATGGCATGTAGAGCCGAAAGTCTCTTTCATGCCTAGCTCAGTGCCTACTAAAACGTAGCTTGCAGTTCCCATATCGCCAGGTATCAGTACAGGCTGACCAGTGCTCTTATACTTATTTGGTAGATCTTTCTGCCCTTTTGAAAAAGCTCTTGTAGCGCCTTTTCGATGCAAATATAATTTTCTTCTTCTGCCTTCATATTCATGCTCCTCTAGTTTCGCAATATTATGCGCTACATCATATATAATATGCATCTCTAACTCTTCAGCTGATTTGCCAAATACTTTCTCAAAACTCTCTCTTGTCCAGTGCACTATCATCTGGCGATTAGCCCAAGCATAATTAGCGGCACAGCACATAGCTTTAAAATAATTTTGAGCTTCAGCGCTTTGTGCAGGCGCGCAAGCTAGTTGTCTATCAGGTAAAGAGATATTGTATTTTCTTACCGCTCTTTCCATTTCACGCAAATGATCTGTACATATTTGATGTCCGCAGCCTCTAGAGCCTGTGTGTATTAGCACTAGAATCTGGTCTTTTCTTTCTATACCAAAAACTTTTGCTATTGCTTCATCGTAAATTTCATCTACTTTTTCTATTTCGAGAAAATGGTTTCCTGCGCCAAGCGTGCCCAATTGAGGTGCGCCTCTTAATTTTGCTTCGTGACTTACCTTTGTGCTATCTGCGTCTTTCATTTCACCTCGCTCTTCTAAAAATTCAAGATCTTCTTGCCATCCGTAACCTTTTTCAACAGCCCATTTAGCACCTTGCTCTAGAACGCTGTCAAGCTCTTGAGTTGAGAGTCTCAACTTACCTCTCGATCCTACTCCTGAAGGCACTTCCACAAAAATTCTATCTATCAGCTCTTTTATTTTAGGATGCACTTCTTTTAGTGTTAGATTAGTTTTGAGAAGGCGGACTCCGCAGTTGATATCGAAACCGACACCGCCAGGTGATATTACACCTTCTTCATAGCTTGTAGCTGCAACGCCTCCAATTGCGAAGCCGTAACCCCAGTGTATGTCTGGCATAGCAAGACTTTTACCTACAATGCCTGGCAGCATTGCAACGTTAGCTACTTGCTCAGGAGCATCGTCTTTCCTTATACTATCAATCATCTTTTCAGTTGCGTAGATAACACCACTAGTACGCATTCCGGGTTTGTAGTTCTGTGGTATCTCGTATCGGTAGTTATCTAGTTTTTTCAAAGGGCCTGACCAGACCATTTATATCACCTATTTTCAAAAACGTATCTTTTGTATTAAAACTATCTAAGAACGAAAATTATAAACTATTTCAAGCTTGTTTACAATTTGAAAATGCTAGTAATCCCAGGAAGCTCTTCAACAACGCTCAGCCAGAGAATTGCACAAGTGCTTAACTCAAAGCTGGTAAAGCCTGAAATTAAGCGATTTCCAGATAGAGAATGCTATATTAGAATTCTTGAAAATTTAGATAACGAAGAAGTTCTACTTGTGCAGAACACATACCCAGATGAGAGCATTCTAGAACTTATTTTACTTCAGGATGCTATCTCAGAATTTAAAATTCGTAAGCTGATAACGCTAATACCTTATTTTGGGTACGGAAGACAAGACAAGAAATTTAAAGAAGGAGAAGCTATAAGCGCTAGAGCTCTTGCAAAAAGGCTAGAGCTCGATACAGACGAAGTAATCACTATAGATATTCATAAGAAGGATGTACTCCGATACTTCAATATTCCTGCAGCAAATATTTCAGCTATGCCACAGATTGGCGAATATTTGAAAAAATTAGGAATTGAGCTAGTTATAGCTCCTGACAGAGGCGCTTTAGAGCTAGCGAGGACAGCATCTAAAGTTATAGGATGCGAATACGATTATTTAGAAAAAATAAGGACAGGTGAAAAAGTTGAGCTGAAGCCTAAAAATTTGAATGTGAAAGGTAAAAGGGTAGCGCTCGTCGATGATATTATCTCCACAGGAGCTACCGTAGCAACTGCTTCCCACTACTTGAAATCGCAGGGCGCTGAAAAAGTTTATAATGCATGCACTCACGGGCTTTTTATAGGAAATGCTCTAGAAAAATTGGAAAAGGTTTGCGATGGAGTTTTCTCTACAGATACCATAGAAAGTAAATTTAGTGTGATAAGCGTTGCTGAAGAAGTGAAGAAACTTTTGGCGTAAGCGCTTCAAAAGTGAGAGAATTTTTGTTTTTTCCTTTTTTCTTAATCCCGTCTTCTTTCGAACTTCGAGAAAAAGTTTTATTATTCTCCAATGTCCTTCTAATTCTGGAGGAAAAACAAAATGCCTTGTAAAGCAAAAGGCGGATGCGCAAAAAAGAGAAAAGTCAAGAAGAAAGGCTAGAAAAAGAAGAAGAGCTGACTAATTGTATAGCCGGTGGTTGAATGCTTGACCTTATCTGTCTTGCTGCAATAATAGCATTCATAATCATCCTTTTACCTGCGCTTGTAAAAATAGGAATCTTGGCGCTCAAGGTAGGGCTGATAATCTTAATTGCTCTCATCCTAGCTACACTTATCTTGTGGCTGCTTGGTATAATTGGTGAGCTGGTTGTGAGGCTGTTTGGGTAAGGGAAAAAGGTGAAGCGCAAGGTGAAGAAAATTAACTATCTCGGATTTTTAGGCTTTCTAGGGTTTTTGGGATTTTTAGGAACTAGGGATCCGCTGCTGTATTCTCTGTTCTGCTCGTTCTTTTTACTTCTCTTATTTGTCCCAAAGAAGTCCTGAAAACGAATACTTCTCCAGCCTGGTTTGAGCGGCTGGCGGAGAGATATCATAGCGATCAAACAAGGAAACTCCAACCTTTAGGTTGGGAGAGGAATTGCGTTGTTTAGAAAAGAACCAGATTTTAAATTACGATATCCAAGAGGCCACTTTT
>JASEFT010000066.1 GCA_030018475.1 Candidatus Thermoplasmatota archaeon | reverse complement strand
TTTTTCTTTTCCCCTGAAGGGCTTTTCTTTTTTCTAAAAAGAAAAGGGCTTCAGGAAAGAGAAAAAAATCCCGGGTGATTAAAAATGGTAAAAGTGCCTGAAAATCTAAAGTATACAGAAAGCCATGAATGGGTTAGAATTGAAAACAAAAAAGCTATTGTAGGAATAACAGATTACGCACAATCTAAACTCCTAGATATTGTGTATGCAGAGCTCCCTGAAATTGGTAAAGTAATAGCTAAAAAAGAGCGATTAGGCTCTTTGGAGTCTGTAAAAGCAGTTGCTGATTTCTACGCTCCGCTGTCAGGAAAAATTATAGAGATAAACGAAAAGGTCCAAAACTCACCTGAGCTTGTCAATAAAGACCCTTACGGAGAAGGATGGCTTGCAGTTCTAGAAATTACTAAACCTGAAGAGCTAGAAGAGCTTCTAACCCCTGAGCAATATAAACAACTACAAAAATGACTTGCTATATTCCTAATATTAATTTAAAGCGTGAGATGCTCGAAGAGCTTGGAATAAAAGATATTGAGGAGTTATTTGCTAGCATACCTACCGACATAAGAATTTCAGAACTCGCCATTCCTGAAGGAGTTTCAGAGCTTGAACTTAAAAAAGAGCTTGAAAATATAACTGAGAGTACAAAAAAGCGTTTGGTATTTATAGGAGCTGGCTGCTATGACCATTACGTACCTAGCGCTGTAAAAGCTGTAGCTCAAAGAGCTGAGTTTTATAGTTCTTATACACCTTATCAGCCTGAGCTCTCGCAAGGTATTTTACAAGCGCTTTTTGAATATCAGAGTATTATTACAGAACTTACAGGTATGGATGTAGCTAACGCAAGTATGTATGATTGCTCCACAGCGGTTGCAGAAGCAATGCGAATGGCTAAGAGGATTACTAACAAATCAGAGATTATCGTTCCGAAAGCACTGCACTGGGAAAAGAAAGCTGTTGTGAAGAACTACACTGACAATATAGGAATGCATATAAAAGAGCTTCCTTACTCTTTACAAACTGGCGAAACTTTTATAGAAGAGCTTAGCAACTTGATTACAGAGAATACTGCAGCTATCTATCTAGAAAATCCGAATTTTTTTGGAGTTTTAGAGTCTAAAATTACAGAAGTTAAAAGTATTATTGGCGACAGAATATTTATTGTAGGGGTTAATCCACTAACTCTCGGCTTGCTGAAAGTTCCTGGCGAGTACTGTGCAGATATAGTTGTGGGAGAAGGGCAAATACTCGGCAATAGTATGTACTATGGCGGGGCATCATTAGGAATTTTAGCATGTAGAAAAGAGTATGTGAGGCAATTGCCTGGCAGAGTTGTGGGAATGACTAACGATAGTGATGGGAGGAGAGCTTTCTGCGTTACTCTACAAACTCGAGAGCAGCACATAAGGCGAGAGCACGCAACTTCTAATATCTGCACTAATGAAACGCTTTACGCTCTAAATGCCCTTGTCTATATTGCGCTTTTAGGCAGCAATGGCTTAAGAGACCTAGGAATTAAAATTATAAGATCTGCAAAAGAGCTCGTCAGTAAACTAAATAAAATCACGGGAATTGAAGCGCCTTTATTTAAAGGCTACTATTTTAATGAGTTCACTGTTAAAATCAATAATGCATCTGAGGTTCGTGATTCGCTCATTGAAAAAGGTATAGAATTTGGTATCGTGTTAGAAAAAGCGTTTCCAGAACTAAAAGATACCCTACTATGCGCGATAACTGAGACTCACACACCAGAAGATATTGAAAGGTTAGTGGCTGCTCTTGAGAGTGTATGTTAAAGGCTGAAAAAAATGGCAAGTAGCGAGTTCAGACAGGCTAGGTATAAGGAAAAACTCATTTTTGAGTTAGCGCAACAAAGCGAGGTATTGCCCTTACCCGATGATATTAAAAACTCGTTACCGTCAAGCTTGATTTCTGCAACTGCACCTAAAATACCACAAATTCCTGAAGCTCAGCTTGTAAGGCATTATACAAGACTTTCGCAAATGAATTACTGTGTAGATACTGGCTTTTATCCGCTCGGCTCTTGCACAATGAAGTATACGCCCAAATTTTTAGAAGAATTTGCAAGTAGCGAAAAGTTTGCAAGTTTACATCCTTATCAATCTGAAGACTCAGCTCAAAGCGCATTGAGAATATTATATGAGCTGCAAAATTTACTATGCAAAATCTCAGGTATGCAAGCTACAACACTTCAGCCTGCAGCTGGAGCGCATGGCGAGCTCACCGGACTTTTGATGGTAAAAGCTTATCATAAATTTAATAACGAAGATAGAACTGAGGTAATAATTCCGGATACCGCTCACGGTACTAATCCTGCAAGCGCGCGAATGGCTGGGTTAGAAATTATAAATTTAAATTCTAAAAACGGTTTGATTGATTTAGAGGCTTTAGAGAAGGCAGTAAGCGAAAAGAGCGCTTGTTTAATGCTGACCAATCCTAACACTTTAGGCATTTTCGAGAAGGACGTTGTTGAAATTGCAAAAATTCTGCATGACAAAGGAGCTTTGCTGTACTACGATGGTGCCAATTTTAATGCAATATTTGGCAAAACAACGCCTGGCAAGATGGGCTGCGATTTGGTACATTTCAATCTACATAAAACTTTTGGCGCTCCTCACGGTGGCGGCGGGCCAGGAGCGGGGCCTGTAAGCGTTACCAAAGAGCTTGCGCGTTTCTTACCTACGCCTGTTGTGGAATATAATAAAAACTCTAAAAAATATTACTTAGACTACAGCATACCTCATTCAATAGGAAAGGTGAAAATGTTTTACGGTAATTTTCAGGTGCTCCTTAAAGCTTATCTCTACATTAGATTGCTTGGTAGTAATGGATTGCGCGAAGTTACTGACTATGCAGTTCTTAATTCTAATTATTTATTAAAAAAGCTCAAGTATATTTTGGAGCTGCCTTTTGAAAAAGTACCTAGACTCCATGAATTCGTATTAAGCGCTAAAAATCTGAAATCTAAAAACATAAGAGCGCTAGACTTAGCAAAAGCTTTGCTTGATTACGGCTTGCATGCTCCTACAATTTACTTCCCTTCTGTTGTTGAAGAAGCATTAATGATAGAGGCTACTGAGACAGAGCATAAATCTGAGCTAGATAAATTTGTAGAAGCTCTCAGTGAAATAGTTAAAATAGCTGTACCTAACTACATTCCCAAGAATACAAGCGTAGGCAGAGTTGATGAGGTAAAAGCAGCTAGAAATGCAATAATAAGTTGGAAAGACTGTAGAAACCTTTAAATATAACCTATTACAAATACTAATATTGCCTAGCCTTGAAAAAAAGAAGGTGGATGGGAAAAGATGAGAGCTCTTTCAAATAGCTATAGTAGAGATGCCTTACACGATGTTTTAGAGCTTGCTAAAAGTGCTGTAGAAAAAGAATATGGTATTGTGTTTTTATCAGAGCCTATTTATGAGAGGCTACTAGAGCAGTGTAGAGAAATTGTCAAGAGCTACAATTCTGAAGTAGCGTTTGAGGAAATGAAGCGCGAAATTATAGATTTGGTTAGGAGGCGATAATAATGGCAAGACCTAGTGAACTGTGTATGTGGTGCAGAAATCTTAGTGGTACGGATGAAAACGCTAAATGCCTAATAGGCAAAAACCCTTTCAGATGGGTTATTACATGCAGTAGTTATTCTCCAAACGGCAGTAGACGAACAGAGAGTTCAATCTAAGTACTCAAAGCCAAGTTCAAAAGCTTCTAAATTCAGTTTCTCAGTTCCTTTAGGAATGCTATCAAGTAAAGATTTCTTCATGGCTTCTACAGATACAATATTTGCAACTTTAGTAAAGTAGCCTAGCATTACTATATTAGCAACTATTTTCTTGCCGAGCTGCTCAGCAATTTTAGTAGCCCCTATTTTATAGACCTTTACGCCTTCAGTTAGTTTCTCTTTATTCAAACTTACCAAATCTTTATCTGCTATTAAAATTCCGTTTTTAGCTGCTTTATTTGCATATTTTCTGTATGCTTCCTGCGCCATCACAACAACCACATCTGGATTAGTAACGTAAGGATAGTCTATTGCTACATCTGAAATTATAACTTCAGCGCTACAAGCGCCTCCTCGGGCCTCAGGTCCATAAGATTGCGTAAATACTGCATTCTTCCCGTCGTAAAGTGCAGAAGCTTTACCTATAATATAGCCTGCTAATATTATTCCCTGACCTCCAAATCCTGCTAACAATATTTCTTTTCTCATTATTCTTCACCTATTTTTGCGCTTTTTATTTTATGAACCATCTCCGCATAAATTTCAGAAAAAGTTGGCTTCTCTATATCTATAAATTTACCTGTGATTATAGACTTCCCTATAACTATATCAGCTTCTTTAGTATCTGCGCCATGCTTTAATATCGCATGCTTTTTATAAAGTTCAAGTTCATCTAAGCCAGTAGGTAGCTTATTTCGTTTGCCATAGGTTGTAGGGCATGGCGCTAATATTTCTATAAAAGAAAAACCTTTTTTATTAAGCGCTTCTGCAATAGAATTAGTAAGTCTTCTCGCATCAAGTACAGTCCAGCGAGCGACATAAACAGCGCCGGAAGCACATGCAAGGTATGGTAAATTAAAAGGATGCTCTATATTGCCGTAAGGAGTAGTTGTTGTTCTAGCTTCTAAAGGTGTTGTTGGTCCAACTTGTCCACCAGTCATTCCATAATTAAAATTATTCACGCATATAACGAGCATATCTATATTTCTACGTGCTGCGTGTATGAAGTGATTGCCGCCTATTGCGAAAAGGTCGCCATCGCCACTGAAAACTACTACTTTTAATTTAGGGTTAGCGAGTTTTAACCCTAGTGCGAAAGGTATAGCTCTACCATGAGTTGTATGATAGCTGTCGAAATTAAGGTAGCCTGCAACTCTGCCTGCACATCCAATACCTGACACTATAACAAGGTTATCAGCTTCAAGCTTGGCTTTTTTTACAGCTTCTACGAAAGAGCTCATCGCAGTACCTAATCCGCAGCCTGAGCACCAGATATGAGGCATTCTGTCCTCCCGCACATAATCTGTTAAAGGATGCTTATCCTCAGCTTTCATTTACTCACGCTCTTTTTTATAGCACTGTAAATTTCATTACAGGTATGAGCTTCGCCACCCATTTTAGGTACAAGCGTTGTGCTCTTCCCTCTGCTGCAACGCTCTACTTCATAGTAAATCTGACCGTAGTTAAGTTCAGGTACTATTAAAGATCTAAGTTTTTCGCGAGAAGCTAGCTCTTTCAAAACGCTATCTGGAAAAGGCCATACAGTAATCAATCTGAGTAAACCTGCTTTTATGTTGTTGCTACGAGCTTCTCTCACAGCTGCAGCTGCAATTCTTGCAGTAATGCCGTAGGCTACTACAATTACTTCAGCATCCTCAGTAAATAACTGCTCTACCCTTACAAGGCTGGCTGCATTTTTTGTTATTTTGTCGTTAAGCCTTTTTACCAGCCTCTCTTGAGTTTCTGCATTTATTGCCGGGTAGCCGCGCTCGTCATGAGTTAAACCTGTTAAATGTATTCTATAGCCCGTACCTGCATTAGGTATTGTAGGTATCAAATCTTCGCCAGTCTCGTAAACGCGATATTTAGCTTTTGGTCTAGATGGTATTTTGCGATTTTTAATTTCAATTTCGCTATGCAAAGAAACCCTTTCACACATATGCCCTACTATTTCGTCGCTCATAACAAGTACAGGAGTACTGTATTCTTCAGCTAGATTGAAAGCTCTAATTGTAAGGTCATAGAGCTCCTGAGGTGAAGAAGGCGTTAACGCAATTATTTCGTAGCTACCATGCGAGCCCCAACGCGCTTGCATCATATCGCCCTGCGCTGCAAGGGTTGGCAGACCAGTGCTTGGACCTGCACGCTGAATGTTAACTAGAACGCACGGAAGTTCCATCATAATGCCTAGCCCAAGATTTTCCATCATCAAGCTAAAGCCTGGTCCGCTAGTAGCGGTCATTGATTTGGTGCCTGCAGCGCTAGCGCCTAGAATAGCAGCCATAGAAGCAAGCTCGTCTTCCATCTGAATGAAAATACCATCATATTTGGGTAGCTCCAAAGCCATGTGCTCCGCTATCTCTGTGCTAGGCGTAATAGGATAGCCTGCGAAGAAGCGGCAGCCTGCCTTAAGAGCACCTTCCGCACATGCAACATTACCGCTTATGAATCTCTCAACCATTTAACAATAAATTAAATTCTGAGAACTTATTGTTTTCGGATTTGTATTCCTGTAATCCAAAAGCTAAAACAGATTGGCCTATTTCTAATCTGTTTGCCATAATATGTATTTAACAGATAGTTACATCTAGAGACTTTTTTGCTACCGAGCTGCTAATTTTAGATACTTAGCTCGCCTAAATTTAATGAGAGATTGCTATTTCTAGCAGTAAAAGCACCTTTTGACCTACTTTATACTAAGCCATTATAAATAAAGAACAATTTTTGGTTTACAAACTTGTTATCTGATTATATTAGCTATGCTTGTAAGATTTTTAGTGATGCCATGTTGCAATCTTGTTAGTGCAACTACCAGTATCGTCGTTAGTGCCAATCCTGCATAGAGCTTCACTTTTTCTTTCCTCTTGTTTTTGGTCAACCAGTCCACCCTCAGATGCTCTTTTAAATGTCCGTTAAATCCTTCATCCCTGTTTCTTGTATGACAAACTTCCAGATAGCACT
>JASEFT010000065.1 GCA_030018475.1 Candidatus Thermoplasmatota archaeon | reverse complement strand
AAAAAGCCAGTAATATTTGTTGATGGAGGAGGTGTTAAGTTGACAGTCTCCTCTCAAGCCGATTGCGTATAACGTTCCCGGCATATCTGAAGTTCGCCTGATAGGGCGAATTGGAACAGAATTTGGTGGCAATCTTTTGGTTTCTGACGCAGTATACTTAAATATAACGAAATGTTATATTAACCCTATGGAGAAGGTCATTGGGTTAATATCTGATACTCATATACCTATAAGGGCAGAGAAGATCCCAGAAAAAGTTTTCTATATTTTTAAAGATGTAGATTTGATTATTCACGCTGGAGATTTAATAGAGTTAAAAGTAATCAAGGAGCTTGAGAAAATCGCTCCTGTAATAGCTGTTTATGGGAACATGGACAAAGACGAGGTTAAAGAAAAACTACCAGAAATAAGCTCTGTTAATATTTTGGATTGGAAAATCGGGGTGATGCATAACCCACATTCTTTTTTTGGGATGAGTAGAATGAGAAAAATTGCAAAACAAAATAAGTTTAAGATTTTTGTTTTTGGTCATACACATAAACCGCTAATTAAACAAGAAGAAATTTTATTTATTAACCCTGGCAGCGCAACCAATCCTTTACCACCATTTCTCGTAAAACCGTCTGTGGTGCTATTAAAAGTAACGAAAGAAAAAATTGAGCCGAAAATTGTTAAGATATAATGGACATTCCTTGACTCCTTTTAGCATTTCTTACTGCTTCAGTAAGTGCAGGTACAACCTCAAAAAGGTCGCCAACTATACCATAATCTGCTATATTAAAGATAGGCGCCTCAGGATCTTTATTAATTGCAATTATTAATTTGCTGCTTTTCATACCTACTTGATGCTGAATAGCGCCGCTAATACCGCATGCAATATAGAGTTTAGGACTCACTGTGGTACCGCTTTGTCCTACTTGCGCTTGCTTAGGAAGCCAGCCTTGCTCTACAACTACTCTGCTACCTCCTATAGCTGCGTTAAGCTCTTTGGCAAGCTCTTCAAGTATTTTAAAACCTTCTTTACTGCCTACGCCTCTTCCTCCAGCAACTATTATGTCAGCTTCTTCTATAGATTTTCCGGGCGGGGGAGGAATTTTTATCAATTCTTTTATTACAGTTCTTATTGCAGTTGCATTTAAATTCACATTCACGTTTATTATTTCAGCCTCTTTGCTATAGTTAGCCTCTCCTTTAGGCATGACGTTGGGTCTTACAGTAGCCATTTGTGGACGTGTAAAAGGTGTGATAATATCAGCCATTACATTACCGCCAAACGCAGGTCTTGTTTGAAGTAAAAGGCCATCTTTTATACTTAAGCCAGTGCAATCTGCAGTAAGTCCCAACTCAAGTGCAGCTGCAACGCGTGGCGCTAAATCTCTACCAAGCTTTGTAGCAGGATATATAACAATGTTGGGCTTGTATTTAGAAATCAATCCTATTATTATTGGTGCGTAGGCATCTGTAGAATAAGATTGTAGTAGTTCATGTTCTGCTAAATAAACTTTATCAGCTCCGTAGGCAGCAAGCTCTTTGCATAAATCTTTAATATTATTGCCGATGAGTAACGCGCAACAACCTTGATTTAAATCTTTTGCAAGCTCTTTTGCCTTAGTCAGTAATTCTAAACTTACAGATTTCAGCTTATCATCTTTTACTTCTGCAAATACCCATACATCTCTATATACAGAAAGATCTTCTGTTTTAACTCTTGTACGTATAAGCTCAATAGCTCCAAAGCCACAAGCTTCTACACAAGCTCCACATAAGGCGCAATGAGCTTGGATTTGAGCTTTTTTATCGATTATTTCAATAGCTCCGAAAGGACAAATTTTTGCGCAAATACCACAGCCTGTACATTTATCAAGCTCTACTTTTATCATTCTATTAGTTTCTGCTCTAACAGCAGTTTCACAATTTTTTTGCTTGCTTCTTTAGGCTCTTCACTCATAACAATACCTCTCTCTCTAACTGGCGGGGAATACACTTTTATTACTTGGGTTGGCGAGCCATCTAAGCCATATTTGCCTTTTTCAACCTCAAGGTCTTTCTCAGACCATATTAAAAGAGGCTTCTGCTTTGCTTTCATTATTCCGCTGAGCTTGGGATCGGCGAGTACAAAAGAGGTTGGCGGCAGAAATGCAAGCACTACTGGCAATTTCACTTCAATTAATTTATAGCCCTCTTCAGTCACGCTCTTAACTACAACTCTATTTTTAGCTCTATCTAGAGATTCTGCTCTTTCTACGTAAGTTACTTGAGGAATTAGCAAATTTTGCGCTAGCTCAGGAGCTACTTGCGCAGTATCCCCATCCATAGCCTGCTGGCCGCAGAATATAATATCGAAGTGCGAAAGTTTTTTTAACGCTTGCGCAAGCACATAAGAAGTAGCGAAAGTATCGCTTCCTGCAAATGCTCTGTCTGAAATCAAAACAGCTTTATCAGCGCCTAAAGCGAGGCATTTTAGCAAAGCTGATTGGGCTTGTAAAGGTCCCATTGAAAGAGCTATAACTTCGTCTTCGCTACTCTTTATTCTTAACGCTTCTTCAAGCGCGTATTGATCGAAATGGTTGAGTATGCTGGGAACGCCTTCTCTTATTAGAGTACCTGTCTTGGGATCGATTTTTATTTCAGTAACGCTTGGTACTTGCTTGACGCAGACAATGAAGCGCATTTCTCATCTATATGGCAAAAATTCTTTACCTAACAATTCTCTTGCTACTATTATTTTCATTATTTCTGTAGAGCCCTCTGCTAAAGTAAAAGAGCGCACTCCTCTAAGAGCTGTTTGGTCAGGGCACTCTTTTGTATATCCGAAAGCTCCCTGCCATTGCATTACATCATTTATTGCGTCAAAAGCCCATTTCGGCGAGAGCATTTTCGCCATTGCTATCGCTTTACTAACTTCAAACCTTTTTGCTTTGCCTTCTCTCTCTCTATCAAACAGCCAGAGCGCTTTATAGGCAAGTTCTCGAACAGCCTGAATTTTGCTGTAATGCTCTGCAAGCAGGAACTGTATACCTTCGTATTTTGCAATAGGCTTGCCGAAAGCCTTTCTTTCCTTAATATACTTAATACCGTTTTCAAGCGCTTTTGTAGCAGCGCCTATACACACAAGCGCTATAAGTCCTCTTGCCAGTTCGTAGCCTTCATGCACAATGTAAAAGCCTTTATTCTCCTCACCTATCAGATAATGGCTTGGTATTTCCACGTTTTCTATATTAAAACCGCCGCATGAAATTGCCTCCCTACCAAGATCTTCAAAATAGCTTGGAGTTATACCTTTAGAGCTGAGCGGCAAGTAGAACATAGTCATTCCTCTAGTACCGAGCTCTGGCATTTGCTTCGCTAGAGTTACATGGCCTCCGCCCCATTTTATTGCTTCTCTTACACCTGAAATGTAATTCTTTTCGCCATTCACTAAATAACCTTTCTCAGTTTTTGTTATTTTGGTGCGCATACTTGCCAAATCGCTACCAGCCTCGCTTTCTGTAGTTGCTATTCCTAAAAAATTCTCGCCTTTAGTTACTTTAGGTAAAATCTCAGATTTAGCTTCTTCTGTACCATATTTACTGAGCAAATAGCCCCAAGAAGCTTCTACCAAAAACACTACAGGTATAGAGCAAGTAGGGTCTGCTTTACCAAGCTCTTCCGCAGCTATGCCTGCAGTAACAGCGCTTGCGTTAATACCTCCATATTTTTCAGGCACTGTCATTGCAAGCAACTCAAAATCAGCAAGCTCTTTAAGCAAATCTTTAGGAATCTCTTTCTGCTCTTCTAAAATTTTCACTGCAGGCGCAATTTTTTTGGCGCAGAAATCTCTCAGACTCTCTCTAAACATTTCCTGCTCATCTGTAAATGTATAGTCCAACATTTTCAGCTCACCAAAAAAGTATAATTTTAGGGTGTATTAAAAATTAGCTTATAAACTCATCTTAGTATTAACAAGCAATAACTTGCGCTCACTATTCTTTACAACTTCAGCCAATACAAGCTCTTCATAAAGGTCTACTAAATTTTTCATCCACCGCTCTATAAGTAAAGAGCGCAACGTTAGTGATGAAGCTCCACGCTCCGTTCTTAGTTTATTAACGTAATATAGGAAGTCAGCTTCAGAAAGTCTTGCAGTTCTAGAAAGCGAGCCTATATTCTCTTCCCAGATTTTTTCTATATAATTTGCAAGTTCGGCTAGAAAACCTTCTCTTTTAGCGTTTGTTCCGCAACTTTCGTAAATGTTTAGCTGCACACCTTCTGGGAAACTTTTGGTGCTGCTCGATAGACCAAAATATGCAATAGCTGCTTTTTTTGCAATCTCTTTTCTAGTCATTTTTTATCTTTTTTCCTGATCTCTTCAATTATCTCCTTCGCTCTATCAACTCTTATTTCCTTCTCTTTAACTAAAATTTCCACTACTTTATCTATCTCTTTGCGTTTTGCGCCAGCCATTACTGCAATATTGTGTGCATGCAAGCTCATATGCCCTCTCTGAATACCTTCTTTGACAAGAGCTCTTAAAGCTGCAAAATTCTGTGCTAATCCAACACTTGCTAGTACTTCTGCTAGCTCATTTGCACTTTTTATTCCTAATATTTTTTTACATATCTTAGCTGTAGGGTGGATTGTTGCACCCCCAACAATACCTACAGCTATGGGCAGTTCAATAGTTCCTATCAAATCGCCACTCTCAGATTTTTCGTATTTAGTTAACGGTTTATAGCCATTTGAAGCTGCGTAAGCATGCGCTCCTGCCTCTAAGGCTCTGAAATCGTTCCCAGTTGCTATTGCTACTGCGTCTATTCCATTCATTATTCCTTTGTTATGAGTAGCACATCTGTAAATATCGTTACAGGCAAATTCCCAAGCTTTTATTATACCATTAACAATTTCTTCGCCACCTACCACTTTGCAGTCGAAAACTGCTTTTGCTCTCGCAATTCTATAGACAGCAAGGTTAGAAATTATTCTGAGTATTACTTTACCGCCAGTAATTTTTTCTATAAAAGGCGCAACAGCTTCGCACATTGTATTAACTACATTAGCGCCCATTGCATCTTTTACGCTTACAAGTAGATGCACCGCAAGCATTTTCTCAGATGATGTTATAATTTCTCTTAACTCAATATCTTTAGCGCCTCCGCCAAGCTTTACAAGTATAGGGTCTTTTTCGTTTGCAAGTTCTAAAATTTTTTCCTTCTCCCTTAACACATTCTTTTGTGCTTTTTTTATATTCTTTAAATCAACTATTTGAATCTGCCCTATCATTACAGGCTCTGTGGAAGTAGCTTCAAAGCCGCCTTTAATACGTGCGATTTTAGCGCCGTGTGAGCAGGCAGCTACTACACTTGTTTCTTCTATAGCCATAGGAATGAGATAGTCTTTACCATTAATTAAAAAATTAGTTGCTATGCCAAGAGGTAGTGGAAAGGTGCCTACAACGTTTTCTATCATTCTATTTATGAATGCGTTACTGCTATGAAGAATTTTTAAATCATTGTTACTTAAGCCTGCAAACTTTTTTAAAATTTTCAATCTTTCAGCTATAGAAAGATTATAGAATTTTGGAATTACAGACTGCATTATTCCTCTCCGAAGAACCCTCTGAGTACAGGATGCATTTCCATCATTTGCTCCCTGCCTATGAGCTCGTAAAATTGTATGATTATTCCTACGCAAAGGAGTACGCCCGTACCTGAAGTATTGCCTACAGTGCCTATCATATCTGCGCCCGCTGCTAAAGCGCCAACAAAAGCGCCTGAAATTACAGTAACGGCAGGTATGTATCTATCTAGCACGAGTTTTATAATGCGAGGGTCCCTTCTAAAGCCCGGTATTTGCAAGCCGCTTTCAGTTATTTGCTCTGCAACTGCAGCTGAGCCCATATTAGTAGTTTCTATCCAGAATTTAGCGAAAAGTATAGAGCCTATAATCATAACCCCTAGATAAATTGCTACATGGGCTACTATTTGTAGCTGAGATTTACCGTAAACTGCGTAGCTCCATCTCTGGTAATCTATTAATGGCAGTAGCCAATCGTAAAGCCCTCTTACGCGAGTTAGGTAGAAAGCAGCTCCGCCTATAGGCTCCGTAGACTGCGGTCCGTAAGCTCCAACCCAGTACTGCCCGCCAATAAGCGGTATTTTAGATAGTGTCGGATGCTGCCAGAGCAGTAATGAGAACATTTGCACATTTGCAAGCAATGCGCTCATTAAAATTACAGGGATGTTAGAAGCGTAAATTAACCTTATTGGGTATCTACCTCTGGCGCCTCTTACCCTTCCGTGCGCTAGCGGCAACTCTATTCTTGTAGATTCTACATAAGCTACAATAAAGAATATCAGCACAGTACCTACAAGTGCTATCATAGGGTTGGGCTGACCCAGCATTATGGTTTCATACCCTTCGCTTGCAAGCTGCTGTGCGTTCATATTCTGCGCAATGTAAATTGTCTTAGGTATTGTGCCTACTGGTAAATTCATAGCTCCGCGCTCTATAGAGGCAGGTAAGTTTGGATTGCCCAAAGCCCAATTGAAAGTACCTGTGAAAATAGCTTGACTTACACCTGCAGCTATAAACAAAGAAATTCCTGAGCCTATGCCCCATTTGCTAACAACTTCATCCATTAAGAATACTAGATAACTTCCTACGAATAACTGAGATATTATTATCCATCGCGCGCCCCAAAGACCTGCTCGCGCTATTAAATAGCTTGAAGGAGTGAGATAGCCAAATACTTGAGGAATGGCTTCTACAAATATCATTACTAGTACCAAAAATTTCTGAGTACCCTGATAGATAGCTTTGTCCTCAGACTTTGTTAAGTCTAGTCTGATTATTTTAGCGCCTACAAACAATTGCAATATAATAGAAGCTGTGACTATAGGACCAATTCCTAAATGCAGAATAGAGCCTGATTCGCCTGCCATTATAGCTCTAAAGCCTGCGAACATATCTAATGTAGGGCCTGACTCTAACCCGTAGAGCATTACGTTAGTGAGAATGAAGTAAAATATCAGTATAAGAATAGTCCATAGAAGTTTAGTTTTGAAATGGACATGGCCTTCAGGACGTTTTACTGCAGGTAAGCGCTCGACCAAAGGCTTTAACTTAAACAGCAAGCTTTTCTTCTCTTTTTCAATGTACATTTTTTTATAAACTCCATAGTATTCTTAGATATATAAAATCATCGTTCTTTGGAGTATGGCTGCGCTTAGTATCGAAGGAGAAACTCTTAAAAGTGTGTAGTCCGCGAATGCAATAATAGAAAGCTTGTGAGATTTTGGCTGCACAACAACTCCAAACTTTCTATACAACTTGTGGGCGGTCAGATGGTTTTACTGTTTTGTTCCTTTTAATTTCTTTCTCTTCTTCGCAATCACTGCAAAAGA
>JASEFT010000064.1:5340-7555 GCA_030018475.1 Candidatus Thermoplasmatota archaeon | reverse complement strand
CTTTCTTTCTTTTAGAAAAAGAAAGAAACTCTTCAGGGAAAGAAAGAAAAGGGAAAGAGAAAAAAAATCCCATGTTTTTCTTTTCCCGTGAAGGGCTTCTCTTTTTTCTAAAAAGAAAAGGGCTTCAGGGGAAGAGGGTAGAGGGAGAAACCGCAGGTGTCTCCTCTTAGAGAAAAAAGAAAATTGATTATGGAAGATTTACAAATTCTCCGACCAAAATTTTTCTATCGCCTTTAACAGAAGAATTCTCTTTGAACCACATTACCATTTCAGCAGCATCTTTAAAATTATTCATTCTCCCGTAATAAGTGGGGCATTGTGAAATTATTTCTATAAACGAGAAACCTTTTTTTTGCAAGCCTATTTCAATTGCTTTTATTAATTGCCTTACATGGTAAGTAGTCCACCTCGCCACATACGTGGCGCCAGCAGCAGCTACAAGTTTGCACAAGTCGAAAGGTCTTTCTAAATTGCCTTGAGGCGTTGTCGTAGTTAATGCTCTAACTGGTGTAGTAGGCGCTTGTTGCCCACCAGTCATTCCGTAAACAAAATTATTGATACACAGCACTAGCATTTCTATATTTCTACGAGCTGCATGAATTAAATGGTTGCCGCCTATTGCGGCGCAATCTCCATTACCTGTAAAAATTACAACTTTTAAGCTTGGATTGACTATTTTAGCGCCTGTAGCGAACGCAATAGCTCTGCCATGGGTTGTATGCAAAATATCTGACTTAAAATAGGGTGAAGGTATCCATGAAGAGCATCCTATACCGCTTGCAATTAAAATATTTTTCTGACTTACACCAACATTTTCTACTGCTCTAGCAAATGCATTCAATATTATTCCGTTACCGCAGCCTTGGCAGAAAGTTGTTGGCAAAGCGCGGAAATATTTTTTAATGTAATATGATTGCGGCTTCTCTTTCATCTTACCTCCTTTACAAATCTCAAAATTTCATTGCTTGTATGAAGTTTGCCGCCAAGTTTAGGAAGCAATAATAGTTTCCTTCCTACTATGCGCTCAACCTCTGGCTTGTAGCCTATCAGAGAGTGCTGCACTAATATTATTTTTTCTACTTTTTCACTTAATTCTGATAATCTTTTTTCTGGGCTCGGCCATAGAGTAATAGCCCTAAACAACCCCAGCCTAATGTTATTCTCTCTAGCTTTTTTCACAGCTTCTAAGCAAGCTCTTGCACTGCAGCCAAAAGAAACCAGTAAAATTTTTGCATCATCGGTATAGTTTTCTCCCCATTCTAAGATTTTCTCCTTGTTATTTTCAATTTTAGTTACGAAATGCTCTACCATCCTTTTCTGCACATCAGCGACACTCGCCCTTCGCATACCATCTTCTTGATGCGTAGAGCCTGTAACATGCACGAAACTGCCTGTTCCAAACTTTGGCATTGCTGCGTTAAGGCCGAAAAATTTAGTGCCTTTTTTTGTCTTCTTACGATTAATAATTTTTGGTTTTTCCGGAATTATAACTTTTTCTCGGATATGTCCAACAACAGCGTCACTCAGTAGAATTACAGGTGTTCTATACTCTTCAGCTAAATTAAAAGCCCTAATAGTTAAGTCGAGTGATTCTTGTGCTGAAAAAGGAGCAAGCACAATCAAATTATAATCTCCATGACTACCATAGCGCGCTTGCATAACATCGCCTTGCGCCATTCTCGTAGCCTGTCCTGTTGAAGGACCGCCGCGCTGGACATTTACTATTACAACAGGGGTTTCGGTCATTACTGCATAACCAATGTTTTCCTGCATTAAAGAGAAGCCAGGCCCGCTTGTGGCAGTCATTGCTTTTGCACCAGCCCATGAAGCACCAATGCATGCAGCAAGACTTGCAAGCTCATCCTCCATTTGAATGAATTTACCGCCAACTTGCGGTAGTCGCAAAGCCAATCTTTCTGCAATCTCAGTGCTAGGCGTTATAGGATAGCCTGCGAAGAATCTGCACTTTGCTAAAATAGCGCCTTCGGCACAAGCTTCGTTACCTGAAAGAAATCTCAGTTTCATTTCTCCACACTCACAGCGAACTCAGGGCAGTAAAGCTCGCAATTTCTACATTCAATACAATTTTCCGGCTTTGTGATTTTAGGAACGAAAGAACCATATTTATTAAGCTTCTCAGATCTAAGGATTATCTTCTTTGGGCAGAATGCAACACACAGCATGCAACCTTTACATAGCTCTTCGTTAATTACTA
>JASEFT010000064.1:0-5240 GCA_030018475.1 Candidatus Thermoplasmatota archaeon | reverse complement strand
AGCATGGAGCCAAAAATTCAAGCTTCAATTAATTTTTTAGAAAGAGGCGGTAAGAAAGTAATAATTACCAGTATTGATAAAGCTGCAGAGGCGTTAGCAGGTAGGGCAGGTACAGAAATAACGCCAGTGCCTTGGTTCTAGAAAACTATTTTTGCTACTAAAACTTTTGACTTATTGTGGAACTTGAAGGTCAGATAAAAGCAATTGAAGAAGAGCTTAAGCGAACGCCTTATAACAAGGCAACTCAGCATCATATAGGTAAATTAAAAGCGAAGCTTGCAAAGCTCAAGACGGCAAAAGAAAAGTTTAAAGTTAAGCGTAGGAAAACCAGAGCTGGTATAAGAAAGTGCGGCAATGCAACTATTGGCTTAATCGGCTATCCAAACGTTGGTAAAAGCACTCTTCTTAACGAGCTCACTAATGCAAAGAGCAGTGTAGGAGAATATGAATTTACCACTCTCAGCGTAGTTCCAGGAATGCTCGATTACAAAGGCGCGAAACTACAAATTTTAGATTTACCAGGTTTAATTTCAGGCGCTTCTAAAGGGCGAGGAAGAGGAGGTGAAATAATATCGGTAGTGAGAATTTTAGACCTTGCAATTCTAATGCTAGATTGCCAGCATTTAGAGCAATTAGACATAATTTTAGAAGAGCTTTACAATGCCGGAGTAAGACTGAACTCAAAGCCTCCTGATATTGTGATAACTAAAAAACCTACTGGTGGGATAACTGTGAGCTCAACTGTAAAATTAACCAAGCTTGACGAGAAACTTGTAACTGCAATTCTGCAAGAATACGGTTATGTGAACGCAGATGTGATTATTAGAGAAGATGTTGATGAAGAGCAGTTAATTGATTTTATTGCAGGTAATAGAGCTTATGTCAAGTGTTTTGTAGTAGTGAATAAAATAGACATGATGAAGGATAGTTTTCAATACAGTAAAATCAAAGATTTAGATGTAGTTGCTATTTCAGCCAAGCAAAAAATTGGCATAGAGGAACTAAAATCTAAAATTTTCTCAGCACTAGAATTTATAAGAGTATATCTTAAGTTACCGGAAGTGGGAGTAGACTACAAAAGACCCTTAGTCATCAAAAGAAACTCTACCGTAGAGCAGGTATGCGATATTATTCACAAAGATTTCAAAGAGAAATTTAAATATGCTTTGGTATGGGGTGCCAGCGCAAAGTTTGAAGGGCAAAGAGTAGGCTTAGGGCATATGTTAAAAGACGGTGACGTTCTAAGTATTGTGGTGACTAAATAATCACTTACCAAATATTTTCTTTAGAGCGCTTACCGACTCCACACCCTTATCTGTAAGTACAAACTCAGCGCTAAGCTCGTCACTAATAGCACGGTGCTTGACGATCGAAGCTCTCCTTCTGCCTTTCTGCAGTTTTTCGAATTTTATTATTGTTTTCGCAGTGTGCTTTAGAGCCTGACCGCCGATAGGCTCAAGCTCATTAGTATCGAGATTTGTATAAACCTGATTTGTAATAACTACTTGGATTCCTTTCTTTCTCGCTACACCGAGCAATTTAGTAGCTTGCTGCGAAAGCATATGGATAATTTCAACTTCCCTACCGCTACCAAGCAAGAATCTGTAAAATATTGTTGCAGAATCAAGTATTATCAAGCCAATATCGTCGCTACTTTCTGCAAGCTTTACAGCTTTATCTACCATCTGCTCTTGCTCTTCAAGGGAATAAGGCTCGAAAAATAATATGCTCTTGTTTAAACTTTCGAATTGGTCTCCGCATATCTGTTTCAATCTTTCAATACTCACACCTTCTGTATCAATATAAATTACTTTTTTACCTAGTTGAGTACAATTTCTTGCCAGCTGTAGGCAAACGTTAGTCTTTCCGCTACCTGCTTCGCCATAGAACTCAGTTATTGCGCTAGCTTCTATACCGCCTTCCAGCAAATTATCTAAGCTTTCGCACCTGATCGGTAGTTTTTTCATAGCTCTAGATTTTCCAGCTCGTCAAGCTCAAATAGCTCTATTTTCTTCCCAAGAGCAAATTTTTTAACTTCTTTTGAAATTTTATTTACAATTACAAAGCACACATCTGCTCTCAACCTTTCTGCCTCGTCGTTAATGTTTTTAGCATCTTCTAAACTGCAATCTCGACAGTACTTAACAATTATTCTTCTATTGCTTTTCTTTGCAGCTAAATCTATATTTGCACCTTCTAAACTAACGAGCTCATAGCCGCTTGCTAGAAATTTAGATTTGATTTTATCTATAACTTGCTCTTTAGAGCTCAGCAACTCATAAAAGTGCTCTCCGGTCATTCTCACGTAATTATTATTGCCTATTATATAGATTATTTTCGCATCTTTATCTACCTGACTAAATTCCCAGAGATACTCTTTATAGTTATTTGCATCGTTAGGTATTTTAAGAGCAAGCCTTTTGATTTTATGGACATCATCTTCATCTTCAAAACTTAACGCTCTGAGATTGGTGTTGAGTTTTTTACGTAACCTCGCTACAATAGCATCGTCGCTTTTCTTCCTTTTTATAAGCAAAGCTTCTAAAATTCTAGTATCTACTCCAAGAACTTCGCGCTCGCCAATAATGCAAACGTTAGTTAAGTTTTTAGCATCCTCACTATCTACTTTCTCCACTATATTTTCAAGGTCGTTCACAATATCGGGGTAGACATTTGGGGTACTGGCTACAAGAATTTTTTTACCACCTTCTTCAACTATTTTATATTCGTAAGGCTTGAGCTCTTTCCTAAACTTGACTAACTCGTGCCCAGGTAAAGGCAAGTCGCCATACATTCTTTTTCACTTATTTTAATGGATGTGTAGTAATAAAAAGCTTCCCAACAGCCTTTTTTTTATAGAAAAGAAAGGGCTTTGGCGGAAGATTTTTGACTACCTTCAGCATTATCGATTATTACGAAGATGGCAATACGTCAACCTATAGTCAGTGTGCTAGGCCATGTAGACCACGGCAAAACTTTATTACTAGACGCCATAAGGGGGACAAGAATAGTGGAAAAGGAGCCTGGAAGAATTACACAGCACATAGGTGCCACTGAAGTTCCAATCAACATTATTTATAAAATTTGCGGTCCGTTACTTAAAGGTAAAAAATTTAAAGTTCCAGGGCTGCTCTTTATAGATACCCCAGGCCATTTAGCATTCACAACTCTCAGAGCCAGAGGTGGAGCACTTGCAGATTTGGCTATACTTGTAGTTGATATAAAAGAAGGTATAATGGCTCAAACGTTGGAATCTTTAAATATTCTTAAACTTTACAAAACACCATTTGCAATAGTACTCAACAAAATAGATCTTTTAGATGGCTGGAGAGCGAAAAAACTGCCTTTTGTAGAATCCATAAAAGAGCAGTCCGAATACGCGATTAAAGAGCTGGATGATAAAATTTACGAGCTTGCAGGCAAGCTCTACGAACACGGCTTTTCTGCAGAGCGCTACGATAGAATAAAAGATTTTACCAGAAATGTTGCTATAGTACCTGTCTCTGCGAAGAGTAGCGAAGGAATTGCTGATTTGCTTGTGGTGCTTGTAGGGTTGGCACAGAAATTTTTAGAAAAGCAGCTAACAACTGAGGAAGAGAAACCAGGCGAGGGCGTTGTACTTGAGGTAAAAGAAGAGAAAGGTCTTGGAAAGACTCTAGACGCTATTATTTATAACGGTAGAATTGCTCAAGGCGATACTCTCGTGCTCGGCGGTAGGGAGAGGCCTATTATTACCAAGGTTAAAGCTATTTTAAAGCCCAAACCTCTCGAAGAAGCTAGAGTAGCAGATAACTTCGTGCCTGTTGAGAGTGTAACAGCCGCATGCGGAATAAAGCTTGTAGCACCTGAACTAGAAGAAGTTATTTCGGGGGCGCCTCTAAAAGTAGCCAGAGCTGAGAACATCGACGAGGTTATAAGAGCTGTTCGATCAGAATTAAAAACAGTAATTGAGACGAGCAACGAAGGCGTTACTCTCAAAGCAGATGCGATAGGCTCTCTAGAAGCGTTAGCATTTGAGCTCAAAGCCAAAAACATTAAAATAAGGAAAGCCGAGATTGGCGATGTTTCCAAAAAAGATATTATAGAAGCTTCTACAATTCCGGAGCCTTTAGACAGGGTTATACTTTGCTTCAATGTGAAAATTTTACCTGAAGCTAAAGAAGAAGTTGCAGCTAGAAAATGCGCTGTGCTTGAGAGCAATGTGATTTATCAGCTTTTAGAAAGTTATGAGAAATGGAGAGACAAGCGCAGTTTAGAGCTTGAGAAAGAGCGAAGAGAAGTTATAACTTACCCAGGCAAACTAAAAATTCTTACCGGCTGCGTGTTTAGAATAAGCAAGCCTGCAATTGTGGGCGTGCGTGTATTAGGCGGTAGAGTCAAAGTAGGTCAGGAATTGCTTAGAGAAGATGGTAGAGTTGTAGGTAAGATAAAGAGTATAAGGAGTGTAGAAGAAAGTTTCAAAGAAGCATTAGCAGGCAAAGAAATAGCTATTGCAATAGAAGGCGCTACTGTGGGAAGGCAGATAAACGAGGAAGATTTACTCTACATAGATATTTCTGAGCAGGATGCCAAAAAACTAAAAGAGCTTGAAAAAGAGCTGAGCTTTGAAGAGAAAGAAATTTTAGAAAAGATTTATGAGATAAAGAGGAAGGAGAAGCCGTTTTGGGGCGCTTGATAAAATTTTTTGCGTTTCTTGTAAGCTACGCGTCAATGGTATGAGTAATTAATGTTTCTTCTCAAACTTAAAACTTTATATTCTCCCACATCATTTAATAACTCTCACTGGTGATAAGTAATGGTAGAGTTCAAGGCTAACGTCTCAGACCCTAAGAGCGCAAAAACTTATAAAATCGAAGTTAAAGGTCACTATGCAGGCTCTTTGATTGGAAAAAAGATTAGCGATGAAATAGATGGCTATTTTTTGGGTCTGCCAGGTTATAAATTGACAATCACAGGAGGCAGCGATAAAGACGGCTTTCCTATGAGAAAAGATGTGCCTAGAGCAGGTAGAAAAGAAGTTTTGTTAGCTAAGGGGGCTTGCTTTAGAGCCAAGCATGAAGGAGTAAGAAAGAAAAGATTCGTTCACGGCAATATAGTCTCACCTGAGATAGTTCAGCTGAATTTTAAAATAAATGAATGGGGTCCTAAATCTATTGAAGAATTACTAAAGTTAGCAGAGAAGAAATAAAAGAAGCCTTTCTTTCTCTTTTCGGAAAAGAGAAAGAAACTCTTCAGGGAAA